>CAYZWV010000064.1:0-7900 GCA_964482255.1 uncultured Methanocellaceae archaeon | reverse complement strand
CGTGAAATTTTAAGTGAAAAATCCGCCCAGAATGTCGTTATCAGAATTGGACACTGTGCTCGTCTTGTAGGTACACAGATAATAAATACCCTTCTTAAGTTAGAAGTGCCTGTGGAACTTGTAGATGAAAGTTTCACCACGCCCAGCTTGGGAAAAGGTGTTAGGAATCAGATTTCTGACATAGTGGCAGCAATAAACATCGCTAATCTTGAGGGGGTTCCAATAGATAAAAAACAAATAGAGCCTTCCATAAAAGAAATCCTACTTGTACAAGATTGGAGTCGGGAGCGATCGAATGGTAGGTCCACCATTTCTCGCAGATTGGCGCGACAGGTCGCCAGGGGAGAGCTAACCATAGACGAAGCGATGTCATTAAACTAAGATTGAAAACCATATTTTCCAATTAGTGGAACAAATATCACGCCACCTTTTTCCTTTTTGATAATTCCGTTTATTCTCTCAACTAAATAGAGTTCTTGAAAGTGCCGTCCAATGGGTATCACCATCTTTCCACCAGATTTTAGCTGATCTATCAAAGGGGGAGGTACTTCTGGAGCCGCACATGCCACGCTGATCCGGTCATAGGGCGCATGATCTGGGATGCCTAACGTGCCATCTCCCACAAGGACCGTAACGTTTGAATAGCCGACAGTCCGGAGATTTTCACTTGCAGAATTAACCAGCGATGAAAGACGGTCCATAGTGTAAACATGCCCATTTTCCCCAACCAATTCAGCCATAATAGCAGCATGGTAGCCACAACCAGCACCTATTTCCAATACGGTCATTCCCTTCAGCAGATCCAATATGTCACACATCATTGCTACCATGTGCGGCGCTGAAATAGTCTGGTCCTCACCTATTGGAAGCGGATGGTCAGCATAGGCTTGTGCCCTATAGGAAGGCGGGACGAACAAATGACGGGGGACTTTTTTCATCGCATCCAGCACCCGTTCGCTTATCCCATAAAACCTAAGTCCTTCCACCAGTTTAATCCTTTCAGCTTCGAATTTCATCCATAATAAATAAGAACATAGAATACAAATAGTTAGTTGTGGCCATAGAGATTATCCACGCATGGGGTCATCCAAATATCCTTGCAAGACATAAAACCACATTTGAGATCACTAAGGATGATGAAATCACTAAGCGTGCAGATTGCATCATAGCCGTCTCAGCTGACAAGGGTGCAAAGGATCTTTCACCTCAATTCAAGCAATTGGCGAGACTGCCTGATACGCAGATAATATTGGAGCTTAGTGTGGGAGAAACACATGAGAGGATAATTGGATGTGGACATCCAAATTTGACTTTTTTAAACAAAAACGATCTAGTCGGGAGAATAGGCTCATACACATGCTGCAGAACGCTGATGATTCATGCAGATAAGGCAGCATTTAACCTTGATCGAGATTTTGCAAAAAAGATGCGATCGAAAGATGCCGAGATAAAGATCAAGTTAATCGCGGAGCCTATGCAACACGAATTCTAGGATTATCATAGAGGCAACCATGCAAACTGCTAACATTGAAATCAACATTTCCCAGCTAGGACCATCGTTAGTACCATATATGGCATACGCATAACGGATGCTACCTGCTATTGATACGATAACAAATGTCGATGAGATTCCAATAACTCCCCCGCCAATTAACGACTTAAGTTGATCTGCACCCCTGCTATTAAAAAACGCGGAACCCATAATGAATGAAATCGCTCCGATCATCAACACGAAGGATGAGTGAATCGGACTGTTTCCAAACTCAAACATGTATATGATTCCAAAGGCGATTCCGAGCATGACCAGTGCCATGGCAACGGATATTGCTAGTGTCACGACAAAATAATTGTTCGGAATTTGCTTTAGCAGGTTCTCACCGAGGCGATTGGTCCTGATGTAGCTCCCTCCCTTAAACCATATATGTTGTTATGGTTTATAAATTAAGTTATCCTATCTTATCAATTAGCCTATCGTATCAACTATCTTATCAATAATCTTATAGATATAGGTAAATAAATCTGTAATATATGTATCAAAATATGTATCAAATTAATCTCACCCATATATATTATGCAAATTTTTAGGTTTATCAAACATATTAAAGAAATAGAATGCACGGTAGAAGGCGTTTTATCATTAAAACCGTCTTGATAGCTAAAATCGTTCTTGTAGACAGCAACTTTTTAATATATCTTTCTTAATAGCGCCAAATGCATCTGATGTCGATGGTATCTAATTCTTGATAATCGAAAGTGCAGCACTTGTGCCTATTCGTGTAGCACCAGCTTTGACAAGAGCGATGGCATCTTCATATGTGCAGACTCCACCAGATGCCTTAACACCTTTTCCAAATACCCTTCGTATTAGTTTGACATCTTTGACCGTTGCTTTGCCAGAAAAACCGCCAGAAAAACCAGTAGAAGTTTTCACGAAGTCTGCACCTGCCTCTTTGGCAATCTTACATGCATGAACCTTCTCCGCGTCTGTTAAAAGCCCTGTCTCGATGATCACTTTGACGATAGCGTCTCCAGCAGATTCCACCACAGCGCTTATATCCCTTTTAACGGCCTCATGATCACCAGATTTCAATGCACCTATGTTCATCACCATATCTGCCTCTTGAGCTCCATTTATGATGGCATTTTTCATTTCGAATGTCTTGGTCTCAGTTGTATTTACACCAAGCGGAAATCCTATGACCGTGCACACCTTGATGTTTGTTCTATCAAGCATTTTCGCAGCCAATGAGACATGAACTGGATTGATACAAACAGATGCAAAATTGTGCTCGATTGCCTCAGCGCAAATCCTCTTTATGCCCTCAGGGGTAGCATCTGGTTTTAGAAGAGTGTGGTCTATCATCCTTGCAAGCTGATCTCTCTTTATTTTCATCTCATCACCATTGAGCAAAGATATTTTATCTTACAGCTGTGCTCGATCATAGATGTTATGATATATGCTTCCTCCAAGGTTTTCCCTGTTGAGAAGGTGCCATGACCCCTTACTATAACGCCCTTATGACCCCGTAGCATATTGGATACGTCACTTGCAAGCTGTTTTGAACCCGTCTTACCCTCGACTATAGGTATCTCATGAAGATAGTACAAACCTTCACAGTCCATGGGCTTTATTTTATCTTGACTCAAAATCAACGACTCGACCACTGCATAGGTGGGATGTGCATGGATTACAGCAAGGTCTGATGTGCTACGATATATCTCCTTGTGAACCGTAGCCTCCATTGAAGCGTCCATATCAAAACTTTTTGTTTCTTCAAGATCGATCTCGACCACACTGCCCTCGGATATCTCATCTAGCATTGCACCTCTTTTAGTTATGATAATCTTATTATTAACCCTAACACTGATATTACCAAAATGAGAGCCCACCAAGCCACTCTCTACAAGCTTCTTTCCGAAATTTGCCATTTCCTTTAACATTTATCTCTGTGGTTCAATAATTACCTTGATAGATTCATTAGCATCTGCCACAAGCTTAAAACCCTTTCCTGTGTCTTTCAAGCCGAATTTATGAGTTATCATATCCTTAACATTGATCTTTCTGGAACTTATCAATTCTATAGCTGTTTGAATGTCTTTAGGTCCTGCACCATAGGATGTCATCAGGGTTATTTCATTGCGCCAAAGCTCGTTCATCGGAACAGGAACGTCAACTCCAGGCTCTGGTACTGCAAAAAACAATACAGTACCGCCTCTGTCAATGGATTTTAGTGCCTGCAAAGCAGCTGGAAGTGCCCCAGTGCAAACTATCACACGGTCTAATGGTCTGCCCTCATTCAACTTGCGCACTTCAACAGGCACATTTTCCTTGGCGTTTATGGTCTCGTCGGCTCCGAATTTTTTTGCTGCTCTAAGACGGTATTCGTTTATATCCGTCGCAATGATTCGATCTGCTCCAAGTGCTTTAGCCAACTGTATGTGCAGCAATCCAGAAATACCGCTGCCTATAACCAATACGCTCAGACCATGTTGTATATGTGCTAGCCTCAATCCTCGCGCAACACAAGCCAATGGCTCGATAAAGGTTCCTTCATCGAAGGATATCTCCCCTGGAAGCAAAAAAACACCCACATCAACATTTATTTGAGGCACACGGATAAACTCTGCAAAACCCCCAGGATCATAGTTCGTCTTGTGCAGAGTTTCACAAGCAGTATGATGGTCATTGATACAATAACGACATGTGTTGCAAGGAACATGATGAGATACGAAAACCCTGTCATCTTTTTTGTATTTTTTTACATCCTTTCCGATCTCAACAATCTCTCCAGTAATCTCGTGACCGAGCACCAGAGGTGCTTTCCTAATGCGGTACCATTCCATGACGTCACTGCCACATATGCCGCTGGCAATTACTTTTACCAATAGCTCCTCCGGACCTATTTGCGGGATTGGCATATCCTCTAAGCGAACATCATCGTTACTATAATACATTGCAACACGCATAAACGGCTTTAATGGCTTCTGGGTTAAAGGATTTTTCGGCGCTTGACAAGATGGCGCATAAAATCTAGTGAATAAAAAAAATAAGTTAGATAAATCCAATTTGGAATGATCAAAAAAATGCATATTTTAATTAAAACGACTGCCAATATATCGAGAAGAGTTGAAGCAACAGAACTATGAAAAGAATTTTTAGAATAAAAATTAAAAAAAGTATATCTCCGTCACTATACATAACTGGCTTTTTGAGATCAAAAAACACCAAAAAAAATCAACTAAAAACCATATTGATAGTGCCCTAAAGACAATCCGCGAAAGCCATATTTTACCATATATTGTCATAACAAAAGAAATGATTTTTCAATATCCTTTTTCTATAAATTTTTCATTTAGTATTTTCAACTAATATCCTTGAATATATGGTTAATGACTCTCACATATAGCATTTTCAGAAGAACAATTTAGAGAAATACTTATGTTCGTTGAGATAGAGGATTTCTAAAAAGCCAAAGTTTGTAATTGATAAATACCAGTAATAAAAATTAGTATGAATGTTTAAAAGTAATTCAGTTTGAAGGGTGAAGTTATATGAAAAACAAAATCTCAAAGTTTTGGATTTTGTTTATAATTTTTGCTATTTTAAGCAGTTCAATTAGCGGTATGGCAATCGCAGCGAATAATCAAGTGAACCCAACAGCTGATGCCCCGAACAAACGGTTGAAGGATATAACACCTAAATTCACGTCATCCTCATCAGCTGTAATTTACGTCCCTGATGATTATTCAACTATTCAAGCGGCTGTAAATGCAGCGAATGAAGGAGACACCATAATAGTGAGGGACGGGACCTACACTGAAAACATAGATGTAGATAAGAAGTTAACGATAAGATCTGAGAATGGTTCTGAATTTACACATGTTCAAGCTCAAATTTCAAGCGAGCATGTATTTAATTTAGTGGCGAATTACGTAAACATAAGTGGGTTCACTGTTAAGGGGGCAAGTTCTCCAAAAAGCGGGATATACCTTGGAATAGATGTAGACCATTGTAATATCACAAATAATAAAGCGTTGGACAACGGCTATGGCATCTACTTATCTCATTCAAGCAATAATACAATATCAAACAACAACGCCTCGAATAACGATGAGGGGATATATCTCTGGTATTCCAGCAACAACACTGTATCAAAAAATACAGCATCTAACAACTGGTGTGGAATTGAACTCGACTATTCATGCAGTAAAAACACCATATCAAGCAACAACGCCTCGAACAACGTTTATGGAATCTATCTCGGGCATTCCAGCAACAACACTGTATCAAGTAATATAGCTAACTCGAACAACTATTATGGAATTCGAATCTGGTCTTCCAGTAGCAACACATTATCAAACAACACAGCTAACTCGAACAGTGACTGTGGGATTCGACTCTGGTATTCTGGTAGAAATATAATATCAAGTAATACTGCCAACCATAACAACGTCTATGGAATCTATCTCTGGTCCTCCAGCAACAACAACACCATCTACAACAACTACTTCAACAACATGAATAATGCCTATGACGATGGAAGCAACATCTGGAACATCAGTAAAACGTTAGGGGAAAACATAATTGGGGAACCTTACCTAGGAGGAAACTATTGGAGCGATTATGTTTGCGTGGATTTGAATGAAGATGGATTTGGGGATATGCCCTATGATATTTCAGGTGGCACAAACAAGGATTATTTGCCACTTGTAAAACCAATTTATGTACCTAATGATTATTCAACGATTCAGGCAGCGATAAATGCGGCAATTGAAGGGGACAGGATTGTCGTGAGGGATGGGACCTATAGTGAAAATATAAATGTAGATAAGAGTATAACGATAAAATCCGAGAATGGTTCTGATTTTACCCTTGTTCAGGCTCAAAGTCCATATGAGCATGTCTTTAATGTAACCGCAGATTATGTAAACATAAGCGGTTTCACGGTTGAGGGAGCAACGTATTATAAAAGTGGGATATATCTTGGAATAGAAGTAGACAACTGTAATATCACAAATAATAAAGCGTTGAATAACAGATACGGCATCTACTTGTATGATTCCTGCAACAACACTGTATCAAGTAATATAGCTAACTCGAACAGTGATTATGGGATCTATCTCAACTCTTCCAGAGACAACACTGTATCAAACAACACAGCTAACTCGAACAGTGATTATGGGATCTATCTCAACTCTTCCAGAGACAACACTGTATCAAGCAACACCGCCGCTAACAACGTCTATGGAATCTATCTCTGGTCCTCCAGCAACAACAACACCATCTACAACAACTACTTCAACAACATGAATAATGCCTATGACGATGGGGACAACATCTGGAACATCAGTAAAACTTTAGGAACAAACATAATTGGAGAACCTTATCTTGGTGGGAACTACTGGTCAGATTATACCGGTGAGGATCTGGATGAGGATGGGTTCGGTGATGTAACTTACGACATTTCAGGTGGCACAAACAAAGATTATTTGCCACTTGTAAAACCAATTTACGTCCCTGATGATTATCCAACGATTCAAGCCTCAGTGAACGCAGCAAGTGAAGGCGACAGGATTGTCGTGAGGGATGGGACCTATAGTGAAAATATAAATGTAGATAAGAGTATAACGATAAAATCCGAGAATGGTTCTGATTTTACCTTAATTCAAGCTCAAAGTCCATATGATCATGTCTTTAATGTAACCTCAGATTACGTAAACATAAGTGGTTTCACCGTGACCAGTGCTGCAGTGTCCGGTAAATCCGGCATATACCTCAATGGAGTGGATAACTGCAACATTTCAAACAACAATGCATCGGACAACTACGATGGAATCCGCCTTTACTCTTCCAGTAGCAACACCATATCAAACAACATCGCTAACTCGAACAACGACTATGGAATCCTCCTCTACTCTTCCTGCAACAATAACACCATATCAAACAACACCGCCAACTCGAACAACGCAAATGGAATTCGCCTCTTCGGGTCTTCCAACAATAACACCATATCAAACAACACCGCCAACTCGAACAATAACCATGGAATCTACATCTACTCTTCCAGCAACAACACCCTATCAAGCAACACCGCCTTAAACAACGATCATGGAATCTTCCTCTTATCTTCCAGCAACTACAACACCGTATCAAAAAATACAGTCAACTCTAACAAATACGATGGAATTCGCCTCGACTCTTCCAGCAACTACAACACCGTATCAAACAACACCGCTAACTCGAACATCGGCCATGGAATCTTCCTCTTATCTTCCAGCAACAACACCATCTACAACAACTACTTCGACAACATGAATAATGCCTACGACGATGGGAACAACACCTGGAACATCAGTAAAACTTTAGGAACAAACATTATTGGCGGACCCTATCTTGGTG
>CAYZWV010000063.1:0-7959 GCA_964482255.1 uncultured Methanocellaceae archaeon | reverse complement strand
TTCACCGATGCAAATGGTGTCACCTACAACGACTGGATTCCTGCGATTAGATTGGGATAAAGATACAAACCAAACATAAAGAAAGACAAATAGAAAGAGTAGAGTTGCAAAAGACGCTCTATTCTTTTCTTCCTTTATTTTTTATTTATTCAATTTTTTTAGGTAGATGATATTGTATCTAAACTTTATGTGTAATATATGTAATAAGTGTAATATAAATAAAAACATTTTACACTATTTGCCTATAATTTATTTTCTAAAGTTTATTTTATTGAAATAAAATCCATGCGGGGGAGGGGATTTGAACCCCCGAACTCCTACGAGACAGGACCCTGAATCCTGCGCCTATAATCCTCCTTTTTGGCACTCGCCAAAAGGTAGTTTGACCAGACTTGGCAACCCCCGCATATTTATTTGATTAAAACTGAGCCAACCTTAATTGCTTTCTTATACATTCCTCACCTGGTATCTCAATAGGATATTTCCCCGTTATACATCCCAAGCAAAGGTTTTCTTCAGGAATCCCAATAGATTTTACCAGCCCATCTATACTCACATATCCGAGGGAATCCACCCCCATCATCAGTGCAATACCCTCTACGCTCTTATGAGCAGCTATCAATTCCGCCCTAGTTGCCATATCGATGCCAAAATAGCATGGAGAAATAACTGGTGGACACCCAATCCTCATTTGTATCTCTTTAGCACCAGCACTACGTACCAGATCGACTATTCTCTTGGATGTGGTGCCTCTTACGATGCTATCATCAATGAGTGCCACCCGCTTACCCTCGACATTTGACCTGATAGAATTTAACTTCAGGCGAACTGCAGTTTCCCTCATTTCCTGAACAGGCATGATGAAAGTTCTGCCAATATATCTGTTCTTCATCAGCCCTTCAATGTAGTCTATGCCGGATTTTATCGAGTATCCTATTGCAAATGTGACGCCAGAATCTGGCACAGGACATACTATATCAGCATCAACGTCATGTTCCTCTACTAATGTTTCTCCTATCTTTCGTCTCACATCATAAACGAGCAAGCCTTCTAAAATTGAATCTGGCCTAGCAAAATAAGTGAACTCAAAAAAGCAATGCGCAGTGTTCTGAGACCTACATATACGACGACTCTCGATTTTACCATCTCTCAGAATTACAATTTCACCGGGACGAACATCTCTAATTAGGGTGCCCCCCACCGTATCGATGGCAGCGCTCTCAGATGCGATTATGTATCCATCATCTATCTTGCCTATGCACAGTGGTTTGACTCCCAACGGATCCCGAACAGCTACTACCGTTCCGTCAAATAGAAGCGTTAATGAGTAAGATCCGATAATGCGTTGCATTAAACTCCTAACCGCCTCTAAAAAGTCAGATACTAAAAGCTCTTTAACAAGTAAATGCGCGATAACTTCTGTGTCAGAGTCTGTTATGAAAATTCGCCCTTCTGACTCCAGTTTAGCTCTCAGATCTTTGTAATTGACCAAGTGGCCATTATGCGCTATGGCGATGGTTCCACCCTTATAACTAATAAGCAAAGGTTGACTGTTTTCCAGCTTGGAAGCACCTGCAGTGGAGTATCTAACATGCCCAATTCCCATATTTCCTTTAAGTTTCTCCAAATTCACTTTGTTAAAAATATCTGATACTAAGCCCATCCCCTTTTCTATGCAAATTTTATCGGCATAGGTTGCGATGCCTGCGGACTCCTGCCCCCTATGCTGAAGTGCATATAATGCATAATAGGTGATCAACGCCGCTTGGTCTGTCTTTCTATTCTTGAGTGAGACTCCCACTACGCCGCATTTATCCCTCAACAAATTCACCTAGTTTTAACCGTTTTTTTAATCCAATTATAACTCCGCATTCTACTGGTCCTTCCAAATCCACATGAGACGCATTGCCTATCATTGAAATTATAGGATACGTTGCCACATCTCCGACACGTGATATGAGTTCTTTTTTGTCTTTTTCCCATCGATGGAGTTCCCTTTGTCATCTTTATACCTCTTAAGGCGAGACATATACGACGTTATCGCCTCTTACTACGATTGTGCCCAATTTTCTGGTAACTTCGCCATCCTTCAGTTCCTCTGCTTTACCCAATACCAAGTTCAAATGGACATCATAACCGTGAAGTTCTCCTCTGAACTCTCTTCCGCCCCTAAGTCTTACGATAATGGGTGCATTTAGCGATTTGTTTAGAATATCCAACGGTCTGTTTTCCATATATAGAAGTTCCTCCAATACAATATAATCGATAATTTTATTTTAGATTAGATCCAAGCAGGACGTCTACTCAATCACCTTTTTAGTGCAACCTTAGTATATATAGGTAGGCATTATAGGTAGGCATATCGCGCATGTACCCTAATAACCTTACACAAAAATAAAGCTACTGCCAAGTGCAAGTAAGATGTCTGATACCTTAGTGGGCGGAAAAGTAGAATATAACAAAATTACAAAGAGTGTGTTAGCCTGTGATTGATTCAAAAACAGTGGCAAACAAAACCAAATGCAACATCAATGGATCCTTAATCGAATTTCTTGATAGTCCAGCTCTGGCGAAATGTCCAAAGAGATAATAATCCAGTGATATGAAGAGTGTCAATAAAAGGCCCGGACCTTTTAGATATCTCACCCAAATTACTACCTTCGACCATAAATTTCAGATAAGCAAGGGAGATCATATTTATTAAAATTAATTTCATTAATAATTGGTATATTTTTTCGTATTCTTCCAAGCTCGCAATCCTTATGCAAAACTTCTCCTGAATAAATGGGTAGATATAGACAGAAGTATAATCTATATATAGCTATTCAAGCACCGCTATTCAAGCACCTAGTAGTTAAAAGAATCAATAGATTATACCAATTTATTTATCGGGTGACTCTCACTAGAAATTATATCAAAATCATCAGCTGCCTCAGCAACCATGATATCTGTCATCGCAGCCATTGGAAACGCGTAGGTCGCACTTTCAATGGGTCCATACAATACAAAATCGCCGGCGACCAACACCTGAAGTCCTATGGAGCCAATGTCACATGCCCTGTAGATTATCATATCTTTTTTCTTTTTGATCCTCAACCAATCCCAAGCCATTGGAGCGTTATGAATCCCTGAACCAACTGGAAGCCCCCATTTTGCCTTTGCTGCTAAGGTCATTTTAAGTGCAATTCCTGCCCCATTTCCTATCGGTGTAATCGATGGATCAATCAGGATCTTTGAGATTCCGCAATCCTTTGCTATTTGTAGCAATCCCTTTTCCGAAATGCTTGCGCCGTTTTCTAGGAGGGCCATTCTCCCCCCTAAGGAGGAGTCCATTGCATTAAACCCCATGACAATAGAGGACTCAATATCTGAATCCTTTAACATGTTTTTTTCGTCTTCTGTAATACTCATGTTGATGGAATTGTTAATCGCCCTGTCGACAAGACCTATTTCCATAACATGTCGAATCCCTTCTATTCTAACACTTGAATCGATTGAGTCGATCAGAAATGGGGCTTCCGTGATTTCACTTACAAAATCGATGTACTTTTTGATGCTAGTTTTGCTAGAAGCAAATATTTGGATAAGGGCCGGATTTCCCGTCTCATCCGCGCTGGCTGACTGTATATTTATTAATGATTCTGCTTCTTTCTCATCAAATATGCCCTTATCCTCGTTCTCTACGATTGGATGATTGGGATAAAATATAGTACCTGCTAGTACTGTGGGGAACTCGCCCGGTTGTCCACCGATTTTAACTCCAGCAATATCAACTATTTCTTGCTCTTTTTGGAATCTGAACATATCTCTATGACCCCATTAGAGGAATCTAGGACCACGTCCTCTGATATCATGATGTCCTTTGTCGTACTTATTGATATGGTCTTCCTACTTCGCTTCCTCTTTACCTTTTGTACTACTAAGGGGGGCTCTGGATAAACTTCCCCCTTATTACCATACTCTTCAGCGATCTGCAATATGTTTTTAATATTCGTTTCACCAATCCGATCTATGATCCTAACCTGTCTCTGAAATCTCTCTATTGTATTCGCTGAAATGTTCTCGATAAAAGGGATTGCACCCTCCGAGCCTATTATTTTGCCGTTCTCATCAATACCATTTGCATGAATCGCTTTTAGCGTGTGACCGCTGAGATGCCCCCTAGACTCTTCTCCACAGAGCAATATGAAACGTATGTTTGGGTTCGAGACTGTATTCGTTATGGTCTTTTCGATTCCGAGGTTTTCGGTCTTGCAAGAGCCTATGATCGCAATATTCCCCAGTTCACCGGGCTTAAGCTCAAAATTGCTTGCAAGCGTTACTATACCTATTCTAGAGTTTTTGTTCCCAATTATATAGTCACCCTTTATAGTAGGCCACTCGTCCATGATTCACACTCCGGATCCAAGCAAACCTATACATCTAAAATCGAAGACCATGACCTGAATTCCATTTATGATGGCGGGTCTTAGTCTGTTGGTTGCCTTTCCAATAGATGAAGTTAAGCGTTTGATTTTCCTCAAAAACCAATCACCTCGAAGTCATATATTGGCCATTTAGCATAATAGTTCACTAGTGTAGCAAAGGTTAATTTACTTATGGCCTATGTAAAAAAATATGATGACTGCATGGACTGAAAAATATCGCCCAAAGACATTGAGTGATATAATCGGAAATGATAAAGCAGTTACTGAGTTAAAGAAATGGGCAGAGGATTGGGGCCTTTATAAAAATACTGCAATCATATATGGGCCTCCTGGCATAGGAAAGACATCGGCAGCATACGCACTTGCAAATGATATGGGTTGGGAAACCATCGAGCTAAACGCAAGTGAACAAAGAACAGCAGACATCATTCAAAAGATTGTAGGTTCTGCCGCACAAACTGGCACTTTTGGAGGTGCTTCAGGTAAAAGACTAATAATCTTAGATGAGGCAGACAACATTTATGGAAACGTAGATCGAGGAGGTGTTAAAGCCATAACAGAGGTGATCAAAAAGACCAATCAGCCAATAATTTTGATAGCAAACGATTACTATAACATGTCAAAAACGCTCAGGTCATTGTGTAAGCCTATTCAATTCAGAGGAGTTCAAAGTCGATCCATAATATCTCTCCTACGCAGTATTTGTCGCAATGAAGGAGTTGAATGTGATAATGAGGCTATAGAACTCATTGGGACCAATGCTAGTGATGTTAGATCTTCCGTCAACGACCTACAGGCAGTCCTACAAGGACGGAAAAAACTCCATATTGATGAAGTTGTGATCGGTATTAGAGACACCAAAGAATCGATCTTTAATGTCATGAAAGAGATATTCAAGGGAAGCGATCCTAAGAAGGCATTGCATGCATCATACACCCTGGATGAAAATCCAGAGGATTTGATTCATTGGATAGATGAAAATCTCCCACGAGAGTATAAAGGCAAAGATCTCGCTAATGGTTTAGAGTATCTATCGAGGGCAGATATTTTTCTTGGCAGGGTTAGGAGAAGACAAAATTACGTTCTTTGGAGATACGCTGGAGAAATGATGACATGTGGCGTGCAAGTTGCAAGGTCAAAGAAACATCATGGATATACACCATATAAACCCCCCTCAATATGGAGAAAAATGGGACAAGCGAAATCATTTAGAGTTGTAAGGGATTCCATTGCAACTAAAATCGGAAAATACTGCCATGTATCACAGCGATACGCTAGTGCTGAATTGATACCATTTTTGAAGACGTTGTTCACTAAAAAAGAATCTGCGATAGGAATCTCTGCAATGCTGGACCTGAACCAAAACGAAATCGCCTTCTTACTTGGCACCAAAGCTGGAGCCAAGCCAGACAACAAGACTCAAATGATATATGATTCTGCCCAGAAATGCATCATGCATGCAATGGATCACACTATCGAAACCTTTGGTGGATTTTAAGATAAGATTAGGCACTTCGCACAACAGCATATAAAATTGAAATCAAGAATTTCCTTAAATTGCATCAGAAAATCCTTTTATCACCTTCCAATAGGATACATATTCAAGAGGAGTATATGAACTCAACCAATGAAATTAAAATTATAAATAAATCCATTAAATGGCGTATTGGTCTTATCCTAATTTGTTGGCTTTGCATGCTTGGATTTGATTTCTTTCTCCACGCTGGTTTACTGGCTAAATTATATGTTCAGCCAAGTTCATTTTTATTGCCTGCAGAAGAGGCATTTCTACGGATTCCTTTTGGATATTTATCGTTTTTGATTCTTGCGATCGTTCTTGTTTGGATTATGGAGAAACTAAATATAAATAAATGGCAAAAGGGTTTTTGGTTTGGATTAAAACTTGGCGCACTCTTGGGGGCATCATCCACCATGGGATTGTATTCTATTTCAACGATAGAGATGGATTTATTGCTGGGTTGGTGGATGGGTCAAACACTGGAACTTGGAATTGCAGGTATGGTTGCTGGTGCTGGTATATTCGATAAAAGCCTCGGTTTTCTTCTTAAATGGGTCATATTATTTGTGGTTATAATGATAATAGCAACGATTATTTTACAATCTTTTGGATTTGCTCCGCCTATGGAACAAGCGGGAGGTTGAAGACGTCAAATAACAAGCTGGTATGCGGTTAGCTCCCTACAGTCGCAACGTAGTATGTGCTGCTTCCGTTAAATGAAATACAGACGATTCACTTATATACAAATAATATATAAAAATATTGTGAAAGTTGGAGATCTTTCTTGTAGACACAATCTAAAAATAAAAAATATAGAGACTGATTTTTTTTACTATGGGGAGATAAAATAAAGAGGGATTCATAAAATGCAATATCGTAAAATGGGTTCCCTTGACTGGGAAGTTTCAGCCCTAGGATTTGGCTGCATGCGTTTGCCAATGAAAAGATTCATGCCTCGATACATGCCTCTACAGGTAGATGTAAGCACATCAATCAAAATAATTCGAAGTGGTATTGACAAGGGAGTCAACTATATAGATACAGCATGGCCCTATCACTTTGGAGCGGGCGAAAGAATCGTCGGTCAAGCCCTTCAAGATGGATATCGCGAAAAAGTTCACCTAGCCACCAAGTTGCCAATGTTTTTTGTTAGAAAATCAGAAGATTTCGATAGTTATCTGGAAAAGCAGTTAGAAAAGCTTCAAACAGATTATCTAGACATGTATCTTTTCCACCGCATGAACCGAAGCGAATTTGAAAAGCTGAAAGACTTGCAATTGATGGACAAAATGATAGAGGCAAAAGAAAGAGGGAAAATAAGGCATATTGGATTTTCATTCCATGATACACTTCCCGTTTTCAAGGAGATCGTGGACTATTACAACTGGGACGTCGCTCAAATACAATACAATTACATGGATACAGGCATCCAAGCAACTACCGATGGCTTACGGTATGCCCATGATAAAGGAATGGCAGTGGTGATCATGGAGCCTGTGAAAGGTGGAAGACTGGCTAATCCTCCAGCAGAAGCTCTTGAGATCATGGCAGCAGCCAAGAATCAACGATCACCGGTCGATTGGGCACTTCAATTCGTCTGGAATCAACCCGAAGTCTCGGTCGTGCTTAGTGGCATGGGTTCCCAAAAAATGGTTGACGAAAACTGTGCCAGTGCAGACCGTTCAGGAATCGGCAAGCTAAACGAGGATGATTTGGAGGTCATAAACAAGCTTATCGAAGTCTATCGTAAAAGAATTCTTGTTCCATGCACGGCATGCGGGTATTGCATGCCCTGCCCCTCTGGAGTCAATATTCCCCAGAATTTTGCAATATTGAATAATGTTTCCGTTGAGGGCAGCCGTATTAGTCGTTGGCTTGTTTCAAGAGGATATGGAAAACTGGCCAGATCCAAAAAACAATTGAAAGAAGATGACTCGAATGGAAGTGCTGTCATGTGCGTTCAATGTGGTAAATGCCTTGAAAAGTGTCCAAAAGATATCAACATACCTGAAG
>CAYZWV010000062.1:0-8008 GCA_964482255.1 uncultured Methanocellaceae archaeon | reverse complement strand
TTATCAGAGGACCACCAGATAACCATTCTGGTTTCCTTGGCAGGAGAAGAGGTTTTACGGATATACGGATTGCTTGATAAACTGATCCAGATCGCTGGCGGTGGATATCTGGAGGAGATCTTCCTAGAAAGCGAGACAGGATGGAGTTTTCCAAAGAATGGACGCTTTCTTTTAAGAAAATATGATGCGCTTGTTATCTCGCCTGCGACGTCGAACACCGTTGCAAAGATTGTACACGGAATTGCGGACTCGCTGATAACAAATGCAGTGGCACTATCTGCCAAAGGAAGAGTGCCAGTCTATATAATGCCTGTGGACGTATCCGGTAAAATCAAGTCGGAGATACCCTATTCCATGGATAGAAATGTGTGCGAAAAATGCGAGGATTGTATCCCAAAAAGAAATTGTCCCCAAGATGCCATTGACGAGCAAATAGATCTTCTAAAATGTGATGGATGTGGCATCTGCGTGAACTACTGCCCAAATAATGCCATCAGAGGCGGATTCGTCGAGTTTACTGTGCGTGATGTAGATGCCAAAAACGTTAATTCATTGCGCTCTATGAGAGATATCTTCGTTTTAGATATTCCGAATGATATATTAGGGGTGCTCTAAAATTAGGGGTGCTCTGAAAGAAGTCTTCGCATATGGCGTAAATTAGACTTTAAAGTTTGTTTGGCAAACAATCGCAGCGGTGTCCTCTTACCCTCTATCTGGGTATCTCCTGCTTGTATGGCTTTAAGTATTTTATTAACAGAAGGCTCAGAATCAATCTTCGTTATGCCATATCCGATCATCTCCGCTATATGCGCATCAGATCCTGCCACCATCGGCATATTTCTGCTTAATGCCCACCTTCTTGCCTTCCAATTAGAATAGCCAATGATAAACCTTGAATTATATATCTCAACCGCATCTATGGCTTCTGGGATATATCCCAATTCATGGCGAAATGGATGAAAAGGATGTGGCACTATTACCGTTCCACCCAGATCCTTTGCCATATTGATCGTAATTTCCGGAGACATTCCCTTGGGGATTTCATCAGTAATACCCAACACGATTAGGTGACCTTTGGTCGTTGAGATTTCCGCCCCAGGAATCACAATCAAGTCAAGATCTAATTCCTTTGAAACTTGTACTCCTACGAGTCCACCTTGAATGCTATCATGATCTGTGATAGCAATTCCGTCCAATCCGATCTCTTTAGCTCGCATGAGAATCTTATCAACAGAGTCGTAACCGTCGTGTGAGTGACACGAGTGTACATGGAGATCAAATTTGAGCACCATCAACAGGGTTTTGTCTTAAAGAGATATAATATATACTCATGAAGGTACTAGTGGTGACCGGACGCAGGGCCCATAGGATGGTAAAAAAAGCAGTAGGCGACAAAGCAGATGTGCTCCTGTTGGATGTTGATGTGGCATCTTTTATTACGCCTGACCTAATGAGTTCCCTTCCTAACCTTGATTATGATCTAATCCTTGTTCCTGGTTTATCTTCTGGAAACTTCTTGACGCTGGAGAAAGATACAGGTGTAAAAACAAGACGTGGGCCTAAGCATGCATGCGACTTGGATATGGTGCTATCGCATGCAGATGATATTGAATTCTCGCACTCGGTGCCGGCTTGCCAACTATTGTCTACTAAAAAATATGAGGAGGCGGTGAAAAAAGTAAATGAACTAGAGTTTGAAGCTGAGTATAGTTTTAAGCTAAGTAATCTAAAAATTGGAGGTAACTCTAGGATGAAGGTAATGGGGGAGATCGTGGATGCGACTCGAATGCAAAGAGATGAGATACTGATGGTAGCCCGCGACTTCATCGCACAAGGTGCAGATATCATAGACATTGGCATTGCAATGGACGCAACTCCTTTAGAGGTTATAAATGCGGTAGATGCTGTATCATCCCTGAACACTCCGATCAGCATTGACACCGTCGATCCAGACCTAATCCTCGCAGCCATAGAAGATATTGATATGGTGCTCAGTTTGAACGGCGATAATATAAAAGCAGTAGGCAGATCAATTGCAGATCGAGGTATAACAGCAGTTATCATACCAGATATCGATCTAGGGTCTCTGCAGAATAACATCAGGCTGGCACAAGAGATTGGAATTGAGAAAATCATCGCAGACCCTGTCCTACGACCTATTGGAGATGGGTTAATTGATTCCCTGGTGTCGTATCATAGGTTCAGGCAAGCCAGCGATCTGCCATTATTCTTTGGAGTTGGAAACGTTACCGAGCTGATAGATGCCGATTCAATTGGAATCAATGCAATCTTAGCAGGAATGGCGATGGAACTGGATGTCAGCATACTTTTCACACCACAATATAGCGCTAAGACTAGCGGAAGCATTTATGAGTTGAAGACAGCAGCGCAGATGATGCTACTCTCAAAAGAGAGGTGCACGCCGCCGAAAGACCTTGGATTGGATCTCCTAGTAATTAAAGAAAAGAGGCATAGAACAAGCGAAATCAAAATCAACAAATCGATAAAAGCAAAACCCCATAAATCCCAACAAGACCCTAAGGGATCTTTCAGCATAGATCTCAAAGATGGAAAGATTGTAGCCACGCAGGGTGATATATCCGTCATCGGTACTAGCTCAAAAGCCGTTTTCGACACGATATCAGATCTTGGACTGGTATCTTTGATAGATCATGCTGCTTACCTTGGAAGAGAACTTATGAAAGCAGAACTCGCGCTAAGATTTGGGAGGAGTTATGCACAGGATGATGAATTTTAAGCCACGTTCTGCATCAATGTGATCAATTCGTCGAATTCCGAATCTCCATCTATTTGGACCAAAGTTTTGGTTACTTGCTCCCCACCAATTTCTGTGGTGTAGGTTATATCTTCATAGGGCACCAATCCCGTAGTGGCAACAATGGAGCCGTCACTACTCCATATAGCTAGCGCCCCCCTTACATTCATTGATCCACCTTCATATTCCAGAGTGCCCTCATAGACGAGTGCTTTCACGGTTTCTCCATGCAAATTTTGGAATGTCGTATCGCCGATTCTATGAAAGTTTGACACACCTGTGCCTTGGACCGTGCTCATCAGCTGAGTCTCCATCAGATCAAACGATCTATCGATTAATTGTTTTGCCAAAAAATCTAGACCAACCGGTAATGCTAATCTTACGGTCATCAGAGTAGAGGTGATATCTGATATTTGCATCTCTTGATTGATTCTGCTCTCTAGTTCTGTATCCTTGTAGGATAGTTTAGCTAAATTTATTGTTAGGGGTACTGACAAATCCATTTCAAGGGAATCTTTTTGCACATCACCCGCTTGGGTCCAACCTAGTTCACTTAGGATTTTAGGATCTACCCTTGCTGCAACTGCCTCCTTTGGCTCAAGGCATCCAACCACCGTAGTCAGTAGGATAAGTGCAACTAAAATAGCGAACTGTTTTTTCATGTCAGCTCATGAATTCGCCTAGGGAAGTATTAAAGTTATGGCAAGACCTATGAAAATGACATGGAAGGGTTAGAGAGGCAGTTGAAGAGGATAGGTGTAGATGCGCTGATGCTCGTAAGCGATAGTATCCATGACGCAAATATGTTCTATCTAACAAATTTTTTGGTGCCCGACCCTTTTATTTATATTAGAAAAGAAAAGTCCGAGTTCATCATAGTCTCTCAGATGGAATTCAACAGGGCGAAAAAGGAGTCAAAGATCAGGGACGTTAGATCTGCTGCTGAATACGGCATGCTAGATTTATTTAAAAAACATAAGGATGTTCAAAAAGCGCGCTCAGAATTGCTGAAAGATGTGCTCAATAAAGAGGGTATTAAACGCATAGCAGTACCAGTAAACTTCCCCTTTTTTATCGCAAGTGAGTTGAATGACTTCGAGATATTGCCAGTCAGATTACTGGAGGATCGAAGAGAAGTTAAAACCAAGGCCGAGATCAAAAGCATTAAAAGGGCACAGCTAGCTTGTGAAAGCGCTATGCAAGTTGCCATAGATGCGATTCGAAAAGCCGAGATCCATAAAGATTTTTTGCATCTAACATCAGAAGACGTAAAAGTTATCATAGAGCATGATTTGATAAACAAAGGGTGCAGGTCTGATGATATCATCGTAGCCTCTGGAAAACAAGCATCTGATCCTCATTGTTCCGGATCAGGAGCGCTGAAAACAAATACATCAATTGTCATAGATATATTTCCATATCTCAAAAAAGAACGTTATCATGCTGACATGACACGCACCGTCCTAAGAGGTTCTCCAACCAAAGAAATAGAGGAGATGTACCAAACGGTCCTAGATTCCCAGAATATGGCGATCAGCAAGATCAGAGCTGGCGTTACAGGAAAAGAGATTCACGGTGCAGTATGTGACCTATTTCAGGAAAGGGGTTACGATTTCATTCACTCTACTGGCCATGGCGTGGGTCTAGATGTTCATGAGGGGCCATCTCTGGCGGAAAATGGAAATAAGTTGAAAGCTGGCAACGTCATAACGGTGGAGCCGGGGTTATATGACCCTAAAATTGGAGGTGTTAGGTTAGAGGACTTGGTACTTGTGACTGCTAAAGGATGCAAAAATCTCACGCGATTCCAAAAGCAACTGGTGATATAAATGAAAGAAGAAGTTTTCAAGAAATATGAACAGGCTGGGCATATTCTGGTTGATGTTATGGAAAGTGTAAAGAACAAAGTTAAGATCGGAGCATCTTTATTAGACGTAGCTGATTTCGTGGAAAATCTCATCAGGGAGAAAGGTGCACAGCCTGCATTCCCGTGCAACATATCTAGAAATGATGAGGCAGCCCATGCAACACCTTCCACAAAGGATATATCCGTCTTTGGAAGAGACATGGTCAAGATCGACATAGGAGTGCAAGTAGATGGTTATATCGCTGACTCTGCAATCACTGTGGATTTAAGCGACAATGCAGATTTAGTGGAATCTTCCAAAGCAGCTTTGAGATCTGCAATAGATATCATCCATGCTGGCATAAAAACCACAGAAATTGGTGCTGCAATCGAAAGTACCATAGAAAGTTTTGGATACAGACCAGTTGCTAATCTCACTGGGCATGGCTTAGCTAGATGGGATCACCATGCATCTCCATCCATCCCAAACAGATCAGTTTTGTATGGGGCCACCCTCAAAGAAGGTGATGTAATAGCTATCGAACCTTTTGCCACCAATGGCTCGGGACATGTATCAGAGAGGGGAACGGCAGAGATCTATAAACTGGAAACGCTGAAGCCTGTTCGCCTTCCAGCAGCGAGAGAATTGTTGAAATATATCGAAGCTTATAGAATGCTTCCTTTTGCAAAGAGATGGTTACCTCAAACCCGTCTAGATTTCATATTGAATCAATTGGAGAGATCAGGAATCTTATATTCATACCCAGTGCTCAAAGATGATGCAGGAGGCTTGATCTCACAAGCCGAACATACAGTTATCGTAGAAAAAGATGGATGCCTAGTAATCACCGAGTAACCTCTTGAAAATAGACATTCATAAACAAATCAAGGTAGAGATAGAAAAAAAATATTGTATCAGAAAATATCTTAAGTAGAGTAAATTAAGTAGAATAAATAGAAAAATAGGAAATAATTTTGGTTTTAATATTAAGCAAGTTGATGGCACCGATGTCCTACTGTGTTGAGAGAGATAAGTTCACTCAAGCTAACTCTCATCTCAATCAAGCTTTTGAGAATCGCTGGGGGATTACTAACCGTTGCAAATCTGTGAATAAATGAGACTTAAGATAATTTCCTTCTTCATCTTTTTTTCTTAAAACATAAGATATTATTATATGCGATGAGCAAAAACATATGACATTACTTTTGTTGGAGGAAATAAAAATTTGAAACAACCCAGCGTTAACATAGGCATTGTAGGACATGTGGACCATGGCAAAACCACCCTAGTAAGCGCTTTATCTGGTGTTTGGACGGATCGGCATAGTGAGGAGCTCAAAAGAGGTATATCAATACGTCTAGGCTATGCAGACATCACCTTTCGAAAATGTCCCAATTGTAAAGAGCCCAAATGTTATTCCATAGAAAAAAACTGCCCATATTGTGGTTCTGAGACAAATGAGATGAGAACGGTATCATTCGTTGATTCTCCTGGTCATGAAACATTGATGGCAACCATGCTAAGTGGTGCTGCGCTCATGGACGGTGCCGTTCTCGTCATTGCAGCTAGTGAGCCCTGTCCACAGCCACAGACCAAAGAGCATCTGATGGCATTGGACATAATCGGGGTGAAAAATGTTGTAATCGCTCAAAACAAGATAGACCTAATATCAAGAGAGGATATCATTAAGCATTATCATCAAATAAAAGAGTTTGTGAAGGGCACAGTGGCCGAAGATGCGCCAATAGTGCCCATCTCAGCCCAGCATAATGCGAATATCGATGTTCTGATTGGATTGATTGAAGAAAAAATTCCGACACCAATTCACGATCTAAACAAACCACCCCATATGTTCATCGCTAGGTCATTTGATGTCAACAAACCAGGAGTTCCTACAGATAAAATCACTGGGGGAGTCATAGGTGGAGTATTGAGCCAAGGTTTGTTGAAGGTTGGAGATCAACTAGAGATCAGACCTGGCAGAAAGGTGGATTTTGAGGGCAAGATAAACTGGGTTCCAATTACCACCCAGATAACGGGAATAATGGCAGGTGGACAAAGTGTCAAAGAAGCTGTACCCGGCGGATTATTGGGTGTGGGTACTAAACTGGATCCGTCTATGACCAAAAGCGATGCGCTTGTAGGGCAAGCAGCTGGTCACTTGAGTTCACTTCCACCGGTTTGGGAGGAGTTCACGATGGATGTACAATTACTTGATAGAGTTGTCGGTTCGCCAGAAGAATCTAAGGTAGAGCCCATAAGAACAAGTGAACTACTGATGCTCAGTGCAGGAACAGCCACCACGATAGGAGTTGTATCATCTGCTAGAAGTAATGAAGCAGAGGTCAAACTAAAGCGGCCTGTTTGTGTTCGACCTGCATCAAGAGTTGCAATCAGCAGACGTATTGGGGCCAGATGGCGTTTGATTGGGGTCGGAGTGCTCCTATGAGAGTAATTCTCGACACAAACGCATTGATGATTCCTGGACAATTTGGCGTTGACATCTTTGCAGAATTAGAAAAACTGGACTATGATCGATTCATCGTTCCAAGCCCAGTAGTCCGTGAACTGAAGAATCTATACAAAAAAGGTGGCAACAAAGCCGAAGCATCTCTAGCTCTATCGCTCTTGGGTCGGTGTGAGATCATCGATGCAAAGATATCCACAGACGATGCGATCGTCCAAATCTCTGAGGATATGAATGCTGCAGTAGTCACGGTTGATGCAGAATTGAGAAAGCGATTAAAAGATAAGGGCATAATTACAATATGCCTACGCCAGAAAAAGAGGTTAGAATATGTATAGAAAAATGAGGCTTATCGACACAGTACGTATCCCGCCAGATAAATTGGGCGGCAAAATCGAGGAGGTTGTGAAATCTGCATTAGAGGAGAAGTTGGAAGGTAGAACTGACAAAACGCTTGGATCCATCGTGGCCGTAACCGATGTCGTTGAGATAGGAGAAGGCCGCATTCTTGTGGGGGATGGGGCCGTATACTACGATGCAACCTTTGATGCAATAGTCTATAAGCCAGAGATGCAAGAAATCATTGAAGGAGATATCGCGGAGATCGTTGAATTTGGAGCATTCGTTAGCATGGGACCTGTTGACGGATTACTCCATGTTAGTCAGATTGATGATGATTATATCTCATATGATGAAAAAAATGCGCGTTTAGTCGGCAAGAAAAGTAACAGAGCACTAGTCGAGGGCGATAGTCTTCGTGCAAGAGTTGTGGCAATCAGCTTAAATGAAAGAGAGCCCAGAGAGAGTAAGATCGGTTTGACCATGCGCCAAACAGCATTAGGCAAGCTGGAGTGGTTGAAAGAGGCACGTAAGAAGTTGGAAGAATGACTGAGAAAGCATGTAGAGAGTGTCATAGGA
>CAYZWV010000061.1:0-8011 GCA_964482255.1 uncultured Methanocellaceae archaeon | reverse complement strand
CCAATTGCTTTCATGATGCCTATCTCATGGGTTCTTTCCATCACAGACATCAGCATGGAGTTCATGATTCCTATGCAGCCTACGATCAGTGCAATGGAAGCAATTCCAACGAGAACGGCTTGGAGGATCAAGAAGACACTTTCTATTTGCTCTATCATCGACTCCATCGTCATAACTTGGGCGAAGTCATCCATATTATGGTTTTCGTCTAGTTTTTCCTTAATCTCCTCGGCGATGTCTTCAGCCCTATCGATGTCATGAACTTGTAGCATTATCATCGATATATCATTCTTTCCTAAGACATCCTGAGCAGAACTCTTAGTGAGAAATATATTAGGGTCGATATCTGCAGCAGCCATCATACCAGCTTGTTCAAAGATTCCGACCACAACGAACTTCTTCCCATTAATCGTTAGGCGATCGTTAATATCCAAGTCTTCTTCAAAATATTCATGGGCAACGCTATATCCTAGCACACATCCTCTGTAGTCGTTCTCACGTAGCCATCGTCCTTCTTGGAATTCAACATCATCTCCAAATATTTTTTCCATCACCCGTGGATGTCCCCCCATTATACCTATTGGTATTAGTTCATCTCTATATTCGACTTGGGCGATGTCTGTCATCCAACCTCCCACATTATCAACACCGTCAATACGTTCTATATCTTCAACATCCCTATCTGTCAACGCTCCTGTTTCTACGTAGCCCCTTCCAGGTATCATCTGTCCAGGCATTATCATTATCATATCAGCCATACCCACAAGTTCCTCTGTTATCGAGTACTGCATGCCATAGCCCACCGCTATCAAAGCTATAATCGCTGCTATCCCGACGGCGATGCCCAGGAGGGTTAAAAATGAACGGAACTTACGCTCCCCTATGTTCCTATATGCCAAGAGAAAGCTATCGTATAACACTTTCATCCCATCCTATGCACGCTTTAATTGACGCTCCTGCATAGATAAGTCCAAAAATCTAATGTCATTTTTACTAACTTTTTTTCCCATAATAATTATGCTATGGCATTTTTTTCAACTATTTATATTCTATCCTATAAACGACTCTTAACAGATTTAAATTTGAACTTGTCTTACTTCAACATCATCGGTTTTTTGGATTTGCTTTTTTAAGCATTTATAAGACTTTCTGAATCCTATCCAAGCCTTCTGAAATGCGAGCTTGAGAAATGGCATATGAAATTCTTATATAATCTTTTCCGGATGGGCCAAACGCGATACCTGGCGTTACTGCGACATACGCATCTCTCAGCAAACGATCTGCCGTATCAATGCCATTTCCAAAATGGCTGACGTTTGCAAACACGTAGAATGTGCCATCAGGTTTTTTGCATTTGATGCCCAAGGACCCGAGTCCATCTGCAATAAGATCTCTACGTGCTTTGAATTCATTTACCATATCTGTAACACACTCTTGGGGTCCGTCTAGTGCGGCTATACCTCCGTATTGAGCGAAAGAAGTGGCACAGCTAGTTGAATGTTGTTGTAGTTTGAGCATGGAGTCTATAATTTCCTTCGGTGCAGTTGCATAGCCTAATCTCCAGCCGGTCATCGCATATGTCTTGGAAAATCCGTTGATGGTGATAGTTCTATCTTGCATACCATCAAACTGGCCGATACTAATATGTTCGCCATTGTAGAGAATCTTTTCATAAATCTCATCAGAAAGAACGAACAAATCATGGTCTATCGCTGTATCAGCGATCAATTCGAGAGTCTTGAAGTCAAAAACAGCTCCAGTTGGATTGCATGGAGAGTTCACGATGATCATTTTGGTCTTTTTTGTGATCATCTCTCCGAAATCGTCTGGCTTAAAATCATCCTCTCTGACAGGAACCCCCACTGGCGTTGCTCCTGCAAGTTTTATGCATGGACCGTATGATACCCAGGCAGGCTCAAACAAGATTGCTTCGTCACCTTCATCGAGTACGGCTTGAATAGCCTCAAATATGGTTTGTTTGGCACCAGGTGTAACGATAATTTCATTTGGAGTTACTTCCAAGCCGTTTTCTTTGAACTTGTTGGCGATACTCTCTCTCAGTTCAGATATTCCCGATGATGGCGTGTAGTGAGTTTTTCCTTCATCCAATGCCTTTTTCGCTGATTCTCTGATGTGCAAAGGCGTATCGAAGTCCGGCTCGCCGAGACTAAAGCTGATGACGTCTTTTCCTGTTCTTTTCAGTTTGTTTGCAAGATCAGCAACTCTGAAGGTTGCGGACTCTTCAATTCCATCCAACCTTTTTGACATCATTCACGCATTCGTTTAACCATTTTAACGGCTGACTCTACTGCCCTCTTTGCATAATCAACGCGTTCATGTGCTTCCAATCTGGTCATTCCTGGACCAGAAATACCCAGTGCTACGGGCTTATCAAAGTCCAAAGATATATCCAAGATTTTGCGGACGGCGTGCTGCATGATGACCTCATCATGCTCTGTGGCACCTTCGATTACACTTCCCAAGGTGATTATTGCTTCTATGCTACCATTCTTAGCCAATTTCTTGACGGCCAAAGGCATGTCATAAACGCCTGGCACATACATTGTATCTTCCACAGATGCCCCCAAAAATTCGGCATGCTCTCTTCCCAGTAATTCCATTTGATGCGTGATGTCTCTATTGAATTCTGATACCACAAATCCAAGTCTAATTTTTTCCATTTCATCACCTTCATAACCTCAGCGGCCCTACATCTGGGCCACCCTGTCTTTCACCCATTCCTGCCATCTTTACGAGCAGTTTTGGTTTGAGGAGTAGCTTGATGGCATTCAAGGCATGCTCTCTGATGCGCTTGTCCACTAATTCCGCTAGCATCTTATCGTTTTCTGCTTCACCTTCATGGATGAAAACCTCAATGGTGTGTGTATTGGTCATTAGTTGAACAGACATCAATCCAAGAGAAGCTTCATGAGCACATGTTTTATCTATTGGCGTTGCACCAACCATAGCTAGCGCCATTACGATATCACATCCCTGCTCTTCAATAAGTTTCTTTGTCGCCACTGGGAGGTCCTTGATTCCTGGTACAGTATATCTTTCTGTGCGTACGGATGCGTTTCTTTTAAGTTCCTCTATAGCAATGGCACCCATGTTAACTCTAGCAAACGTCGTGTCCGCAATGCCCACCTTCATAGCTTCACCCAAAGGACTGTGATTCTCGCTTATATCATTTAAGAGTTTCTTTCCAAAAATGAGATGGGTTACTTTCAGTGCAGGTCTTCTAATAATTCTTCTGCTATAGCTATGCTATATCTTCAAGGTCTTCAGTTACTATGGATGAAGGTAGCTCCATGATTTCAATATCTGTTCTGCAGCAGTTACACCCATACCCTTTGTTTTCAATCCGTGATCAGCCAAGACGGACTCTAATGCCCTTATGGTAAGCAAAATCTCTTTTTCGGATATGGCGCCCATATTTCCTATTCTGAATATCTTTCCTGCCAAAGCCCCTTGACCACCCGCGATAATCACTCCTTTTTCTCTCACACCATTGCGTAGTTGCTTATCGGTAATTCCCTCTGGCATATTTACGGCTGTTAAGGTATTGGAATATCTACTTACATCATTCAGGCAAGGAAATAGCTCAAGTTTCATCGCCTTTATAGCATTTCTAACTGCTTCTGCATATCTTCTATGCCGCTTGATACTTTCCTGAATACCTTCTTCTCTCAACATTCGTAGCGCCTCCTGCAAAGCGAAAAATAGGGGTATTGCAGGCGTATAAGGCGTCTGAGTAACCTCTTTGTTTGCATATCTTTGGTATTCTTTGAGGTCAAGATAATAGGGGGCTCTGTTATCTTCCATGCGTTCCCATGCTCTCTCGCTGACAGAGATTGCAACCAGTCCTGGCGGTGCAGCAATGCATTTCTGTGATCCAGCGATGGCGATATCTATTCCCCATTTATCTATTGGAGCATCCATTCCGCCAATTGAGGTGATGCCATCCATGACGAATAAAGCATCGTGCTTCTTAGCCAGAGCAGCGACTTCCTTAGCAGGATTTAGTATGCCTGCCGATGTCTCATTATGGACCATTGTCACCACTTTTGCCCCGCTCTCCAAAGCCACTTCGACATCCTCAATTTCTATGGAGTTTCCCCACCGATATTCCACTGGTATCGTATTTCCATACAAATCAGCGATCTCTTTAAATCTTTCACCAAATTTTCCGTTGATAATTGTAATGACGTCGGTACCATCAACTACATTGCTAATAGCCGCCTCCATTCCAGCTGTTCCAGAACCGCTGATTATGAATACATCGTTTTTAGTACGAAAAACGTCTTTTAGAATGGAAACGCATTCATCATAGATCTCGGCAAATTCTTTGCTTCGGTGATTGATCATCGGCTTTGACATCGCGCTCAAAACCCTCTGATGTAGAGTCACGGGTCCGGGTATCATCAATAATGGATTCATATTTATCACCTAAGTGCATCTTGTATAATCTTAATTGCGCACAGGTCTCCACACATGGAGCATGCATCGCTTTTAGATTTACGGGAGCTCTTTATACTTCTCGCCATTTCTGGGTCGACGGAGAGTTCAAATTGCCTCTCCCAGTCGAGATTTTTTCTGGCGATTGCCATTTGATCGTCCATTTTTTTAGCCCTATCTTTTATCTTGACTATATCTGCGATATGCGCTGCAATCTT
This sequence comes from uncultured Methanocellaceae archaeon, assembly GCA_964482255.1. GTDB lineage: Archaea > Halobacteriota > UBA148 > UBA148 > UBA148 > UBA148. Next base: position 3,335 of record CAYZWV010000061.1, on the reverse strand, counting down.
TGTTACAACGGTGCCTTCCTTGACATCTTCCACGGTGGGAAGAGATAAATGCTCTGATGGAGAAGTCATGCACAGAAAATCCGCCCCATGCATTCCAGCTACGGAGCCCCCTATGGCACCGGTTATGTGATCGTAGCCAGGTGCTATATCTGTCACCAAAGGTCCAAGCAAATACAACGGTGCACCATCCGCAAGGCGTTTCATCATTCTTACGCTTAAATCAATGTCATCTAGTGGAACATGTCCCGGTCCTTCTACCAGCGTTTGTACACCTTTGCTTCGGGCTTCACGTGCCAGTTCACCAAGCGTGATGAATTCCGTGAACTCTGATTGATCTGATGAGTCAGCTATGCACCCTGGTCGCATGCCATCTCCCAAGCTGATCGTAAAACCGTATTCGTGCGCAATCTCTAACAGATAATCATATTCCTCATAAAAAGGATTCTCCTTTCCATTGTGAATCATCCAGGCAATGGTAAAGGCACCCCCTCTACTCACTACGTTCAAGATTCTGTTACTCTTCTTCAGTTTATCAAGTGCATCCAGTGTAACACCTGCATGGATGGTCATAAAATCGACACCGTCTTCTGCGTGTTTTCGAACCGTGTTAAACATGTCATCAGATGTCATGTTCACTATTGATTCCTGTGCTGCCTGGTATATTGGGACGGAGCCAACCGGCACTTTTATGGAATCAAGGATCTTCCTTCGAATTTCATCAAGGTCTCCTCCAGTCGAAAGGTCCATGATCGTGTCCGCACCATATTGAACTGCAATCAACGCTTTTTTCAACTCTTCTTCCGTATCGATGAAATCTTTTGACGTTCCGACATTTACGTTGATTTTGACGCTCATGGATTCGCCGATACCAACAGGTATCGTGTCTCTGGATGCATTCTTCGGGATAACGACCCTACCAGATGCAACCAAGCTTCTGACTCTCTGTGGGTCTATTTCTTCTACTTTTGCAACGTACTCCATCTCTGGCGTAATTTGCCCTTTTCTTGCCGCTTCTATTATTATGGAACCCCCCAAAGTTTAATGTGCCATCTTTTGATAAACATATATCAATGGTTCAAGTGCATAAGATCCTTGCTTCCTACAACGCGAATTCATATCTCATCGCCGCAAAACGACCGATACTGGTGGACGTTGGAATGAATTGCGAGTTAGCACTTCGATCTATAGAGGAAATAATTGTGCCGAATGCTCTTGAATATATCGTTTTAACCCACTGCCACTATGACCACATATTCGGTGCACTAGAACTGGCGGAACAAACGGGTGCCAGAATAGCGATTCATAAAAATGATGCTGAATCACTGGGCGACGATCATGCAACGGTTTCAAACCTTTTTGGCGTGAGATCGCCAGCCATCGAGCCAGATGTGATGTTGCAGGGTGGTGAGATGTTAGATTTGGGTGATTTAGAGTTAAAGGTTATTCATACGCCCGGACACACTCTGGGAAGCATCTGTCTGTATGGATCAAAGCAGTTGTTTTCCGGTGACACGGTTTTCCCAAATGGCAGTTTTGGACGAACTGACCTGAAAGGAGGGGACACAAAAAAACTGATCGAATCGATCAAGCTTTTGACCACAATGGATGTCGAGATCCTGTATCCCGGACATGGCGATGTAACCAGTAAAAACGTCAATGCCCAAATAAGAGACTCGCTCCGATTTGCGGAGCGGGTTTTGTAGTATAGATTTGTGGATATTTTCGGATGCTCTTTCTTATGATTTGCTTGCAATGTGGTCGCATATACTCTTTTTTTATTAGTAACTAAATTACACTTAAAGTAAGAAAATTATTGTCGATAGTCTCTTGATCCCAAATCCTTGTCCATCAACATTAAATAATCATAAACTAATGGACTTGATTGCTTTGCGAAATCACCAAAATCCGCTAAGTTGAACAACCTCGATAAAGACCTAGCAAATCTCTCTAAGATTATAATCAGTCTAAGATTGATTTCTTTATATCCACCTAAATCTTCAGTATCGCCATCATTTAATTTCTTTAAAAAATCTTCTCTGGTTGGAAGTTCGAGGACAGTTGTTTCGATCTTTTCCCATTCTCTATCTGGATCTTCATAGTCTGATTCTCCCTCCAAAACTATGTCTAGGTTGTAATATCGCCCTCCCTGTGCAAAATCAGAAAGAAGGGAGATTATTTCTCTTAAATTTTTATCATTTTTTAGAAAATCAATATCTGCTTTTGCGGCAGGGAACTTGGATGAATAATCCTTTTCTGCACAAACCGATAAGAGTCTATTAAGCAAGTAATCTAAGTCGTGTCCTTTTCCCCTTGTTGTTTTATATGGCTTTTTTTAAAATCCCAATGATCATCCATCAATGCAAGACAAAGAAGACACTTGATTAATCGTTCAAAACCACTGGAAAGCAGTAAGATTGGTGCGTGATAAAAATCATTTGAAACGCTTATCTTTTGCAAATCGCCCATTCCTTTATTCAATAGTTTAATTGAAGTTTCGACTTCTTTTAATAGAGAACTTTTCTTTTGTGTTAATTTTTCCTTCTCCAAAGCCGTTTGCTCATGACTGCGCATAACACCTCATATCTAAACTCTCTCATAAAAAGACTCTTACTATTGTTTTACTATCCAATCATCGACTTGATTGGTTTGATTTGACCTCTGAGATCACTATGGAAATTCAAATTTGGTTTTATTAGCAAACCTTAACAGTTTTCGATTTTTTATGCTAGTTAGCAGCCTCACATCAGAACTTTTTTCTCATTATTCTTCGAATCTCTCTCCCTGTTCTTTCAATCTCTTTCCCAATTTCTCTCCTAAACAACCATAAGCATTGTAGTATGAAGCCCAAGGCTATGAGTTTCATACCTAAAGACTGTAATTCTGTGTCTGTACTCATAAATGTCGACATTACAATTAACAAAATACCACCACCTATCAGAAGCGATGGTGGATTTTTTGAAACGAATTTGAAGCTGGCATTTAAACTCATATCATCCGTCTCCTTCTGCCTTGTTTTTTAATTATGAAAGTGGTACTTAAAAAGGTTATTATCCACCTCATCGGGCAATTAAATATGTAGCGATCAATGCAGGCTTTTGAACGAAGAATTCATCCCAAAATCGATCAATTCATTTCAAGTTTCGCCACGGATCAATAAACGAACAAAAGTTTCTCAAAATAGATTTTAAATTACGAAATGCCTTTTTCTGCGGAAAAAAATAATTGGTAAATTTTATATATCTCATTGTTTTATATTTTGTAGGAGCTACATCATGGAAGGAGAAATTGATTGCGAGAGTCGTTGGACTAAGCATGGTAACAGAAACGACACTGCA
>CAYZWV010000060.1:0-8203 GCA_964482255.1 uncultured Methanocellaceae archaeon | reverse complement strand
CCCAATGGGTCCACAAGCATCTTGTCCATTCCCTTGGGACCTAAGGTCGTGCGGACTGCAGAAGCAATAGCTTTAGCAGCAAGTATATTTCTATTCTGCGCGTCCTTTCCTCTCGTTCGTTCGGCTCCTTCTTTTAATATCAATATGGGAGTTCCACCCAATTGTCCTGCCATTATATCATACCTCTCTCTTTTGCTTTATAGCACGATTGATTGTTTGTGGTTCTATATAAAATTTACGATTCAAGGAGCTTTGCACCTAAAGTCGTGTTTGACCCTAAAGTAAAGGTTTTGACCCTAAAGTCCCAAATCATTGAAATAGCTACTTTAGATGTAAATTAGGTAGATTATTAGATATATTAAAAGGTATAAAATTAGATAGAAACTTATATATATGCAGAAGTCTTAGAGCAGAATGATAAAAATGGCAAACGGGCAAATAACGACACTAACAAGAGCGAACAATACAAGTGAATCGCTTAGAACTACAGTCCCATCGGGTATAATAAAGCAGTTTGACTTAAAGGAAGGAGATAAACTTGCTTGGAAGCTCGGTATGGGAGAAGGCGATTTCATAATCGTTGTCAGACCTTCAAAAAAAGTTCCAACTTATGATGAACTGATGGAAGGAGAATAGTTTATAAAAAGAATGCAAAATAGCGTAGAACCCATAGGAGAGTGGGATTAAACCTATTGTATGGGCCTAGCCTTCTTTGCACTTTCCTTATATCTTCTACTTGCCCCTCAATCATATTCTCCATATTCTTCTTCATCGTCTTCAAAACATTTTCTTATTGGCTTCTTCTTTTCTATCTTCCCCTTATAGCCCATCTTCCCCATCTTCTTATAGTCTGTCTTCTTTCTATCTTCTGTCTTCTTGTCCACCATATCCTTATCCTCCTATTAGCCCCCATCTTCTTATCTTTCACATCTTTCTCTTTTTTTTGCTACATTTACAGTACAGTAAATGTAGTAGAACGTTAGAATGGTAAAATAGGAAATTGGGATTAAATAGCCATTATACAGCTTGCCTCCCTTTATACTTTTCCTTCAACGGCTTTGCACAAAAACTAACAGTTGACTTTATGTGCAGAAAAATTGGGTGTTGACTTGAGGTTCAAACGTGAATGTAGGTGTAAAGCTCCATTATAGATAAAGTATGATAAGGTATATATACTAATGTATTAATTTCCTCCATTGGAGCATCTCTAAAAATGACTGATTTAGAAGATGACGTAAGTCTGGACTCAGAAAAGCCAGAAATAAAAAAGATTCATGAAGAAAAGCTGGATGAACTTGATGCAATAAAGCTAATAGCTCCTCATAAACCCGATTTAAGAGAACTACTTTTCTTTTTTATATCTGGATTCATAATAAGCGTACCTCTTACTCTCTATGTTGGGCTGTTCACAGACCATCTATGTATGGTTTTACCGAGATTATATGCTGAAGTATGTGCAGTTTCCATCTTCGCGCCTTTCATCGAGGAATTTGCAAAGGCTTATCCCCTCTTCTATCGTCATGGTGAATCTAAGAGGTCTATTTTTACGCTAGGTTTTCTAGTTGGATTGGGATTTGGTGTATCTGAGTTTTTTGTATACATCATAACAGGTGCTCCGATAGCCGTCCGATTACCCCTGATGATATTCCATGCCGCAAGCGCATCGATTACTGCCTACGGCATTGCAACAAAGCGACCTTTGCAGTTCTATCTTCTCGCAGTGCTTATTCATGCCTCCAATAATTTTTCTGCATTCTTTGATTCATTATGGTTCATAGGCGGGATTGGCGCCGTATTCATAGCCTATGCTCTCTCTTGGCATTTCTACAAAAAAACTTCTGAAAATTTCGTCGATTAATTCATTTTAAGTTTCGTTTATTGCACGTCTTTGAATGTAAAGTAAGAAACTTTTTTTAAATTTTAAGTTAATTCAAATTGAATAATGTATTTCAGAAAGTGAAATTTAGGATATGAAGCGTATAAAAAACATAGCCGGGATATTAAAATGGTAATTGATATCTACTAATTTTATTCTTAACTGTCTGCTTTTAAGATTTTAAAATTTATCTAAATTTTTGGCCGAAATGATGGAAAAAAATTAGTTATTTCGTATTTTTCAATGACTAACACGAATGTCACTTGATTTTGCATCAGAACCAGGATCAACTTTCCTATCCTGAACTAGTGAAATGAAATCGCTTGAATCATCTATTTTTTCTAATTCCTCTTTTTCCACTAGCACCGTGCCATTTATCTGTAGTTTCTTTGATTGACCTTCGACGACTAACACGGACTGGGTGTGAGCGACATTTGAGATGCTACTCATCAATCGGGCTTTTTTAATCATCGTATCGTTATATTTGCTGATTCCAGTAAGCATCACAATATCCTCCTCCTGTGACAACGCGTTGAACGGTGCATGTATAATTGGTAGCACGTCAAATCCAATATCAACAAATATTTTTAGGATATCTCGCACCATCATGGGCACAGAATCAGGACCTAAATGTGATTCATTTTGTGATCGTGAGTATGAATATAATAAATCTATGGGACATGCTAGTGGCACGTCTAAGATGGATTCGAGTTTTATTGCTATATTAATAGTAGCGTCCATCCCATCCTCGTATTTACTGATGGTACGTCTAGAGACGCCTAGTTCACGTGCCAGCTCTCCTAGAGAGATATTTTTATCTGTACGGGCCTCTCGCAACACATCTCCATCGATGCTGACATATAATCCCCCCGGTGCAGCATATACGAGTGGAGGTGCACCTTCAACGAAATAATCATATAAGGTCCGCACATTGAAAGACGGAATACCATAGCGAAGGTACACTGCGCCATTTTCCAAAAATCTATCTCTCGTCTTATCGCCTATTATGAGAGGGTAGCCGATCAGACGGTTTGCAAGACATCTTATTTCATTTGATATCTCTTGGCTTATTCCATCGATGTTGGAGAGCACCTTCAACAACAATAGTAGCCGCCCCCGTCTCGCAGCGATATCAAAACTCCTGGGGTGCACATCACATCGATCTGAAACGATGAATCCCGCCTTATCTAATACAGCCAAGACTTGCTGTAATAATGCATCTCGGCTCATGATATTCTCTCAGCCATTAATTCTATATAATATTATGCATGCGTCTACAGTGAAGACAATGCTCCTCGGTATCGATGATACAGACTCAAAGAAAGGGATGTGCACCACCTACCTAGCAGCAGTATTGGTGGACAAACTCCAAAAATATGGTGTCAAGGAATATCCAAGGCTGATCAGGCTAAATCCAAACATCAAGTATAAGACTAGAGGTAACGGCGCAGTCGCAATCGAAATCGAGGCTGATGAAGGGCAAGCAGCAGAGATCATGGACATTGCTGTTCAGAAAGTGGAGGAGATGGCGGAATTGGATGATCCTGAAACTAACCCAGGTATCGTGCTATTGGATCATGTACCTCCAGAGGTAGAGAAATTCTCAAAGAGTGCAGTAAGAGACACCGTCAAAATCAAGGAAGGTATGGACCTTGCGAAGAAATATGGGGTGGTGCATGCTTTTAAAAATGGTAGGGGCGTCATCGGTGCACTGGCTGCGACAGGCTTCTCGCTGAAGGATGATCATACATATGAGCTGGTTGCTTACAGGCACAGAGAACGTTGGGCCACTCCCAGACGTATTGATAGGACGTCAGTACTGGAAGCGGATCAGGCGACATACCCTCACACTTGGGATACTGTAGATGTTGCCAATGACACAACAGTCTTTTCGCCGCACTCCCCCTGTCCGGTCCTTTTTGGGATCAGGGGCGACGATGTCGATGCAATCAAGAAGGCTTTCAAGATGATCAGGTCTGAGAAGATAGAGAGATACACCATCTTCAAAACCAACCAGAGTACCGATGCGCATATAGTACCCGGAAAGATCGCTTCTGCGAAAAATGGGTGTTCATATGCTCTTAGCGGAACAGTGGTAAAAAGTCCGTATTCCATCCAAGGAGGACACGTATTCTTCACCATTGCAGAGGATGGTCACGAGATAGATTGCGCTGCCTACGAGCCTACGAAGAACTTTCGAGATGTGATTCGACAACTTTGTGTGGGCGATGAGGTCCTGGTCTATGGTAGCGTGAAAGACCAAACCCTTAATCTGGAGAAGATCGAAATATCATCGCTCAAAGATCAGTTCGTCCTGCGCAATCCTACCTGTCCGACATGTCAAAAACGGATGAAATCCTCCGGGAAAGATCAGGGATATCGGTGCCGCAAATGTGGTACAACCTCTCAAGAGGAGGATATCATCCCAATCCCCAGAGGTCTGGAAACGGGCTTCTATGAAACCCCTCCCTGCGCGAGAAGACACATATCGAAGCCTTTGATCAGGATGTATGGGAAAAAAGTCCATCCCAGCAGATAATCGTCAGATTTATGAGCATAGTATTCAAAAAGGGATGACGATGGAATTGGAAAGTTTGCGGCATGGAACAGAGCTGCTAAAGCGAGGTTTCGCTAAAATGCAGAAAGGCGGCGTCATCATGGACGTAACCAACGCAGAGCAAGCCAGAGTGTCGGAAAAGGCAGGTGCAGTGGCGGTTATGGCACTCCATGCAGTACCGGCAGACATTCGTAAGTCCGGTGGTGTGGCCAGGATGGCAGACCCCCTGATCATATCGGAGATCATGGATGCAGTCACGATTCCGGTGATGGCAAAGGTCAGAATAGGTCATTTTATCGAGGCAGAGATACTTGAGGCATTGGGCGTTGACATGATCGATGAGTCGGAGGTGCTGACACCAGCAGACGAGAAACATCACATCGATAAGGTTGGGTTTACCGTTCCATTCGTATGTGGTGCCAGAGATCTTGGAGAAGCCCTAAGAAGAATCAACGAGGGGGCGGCGATGATCAGGACCAAGGGAGAGGCTGGAACCGGCGACATAAAAGAAGCTGTCAGACACATGAAGAAGATAATGGGTTCGATCAGGGAGCTAAAGGGCATGAACGATGAAGAGATGCTGAAAGTTTCCAGGGAATTAGGATCACCCTTCGAACTCGTCAAGGAGACGGCTGATATGCAGAGATTGCCGGTGGTGAACTTTGCAGCAGGCGGAGTGGCAACGCCAGCAGATGCGGCCATGATGATGCGTTTAGGTGCAGACGGCGTCTTCGTCGGCTCAGGGATATTCAAGGCAGAGCATCCAGATAAAATGGCAAAGGCGATTGTAGAAGCGGTGAACAACTATGACAAGCCAGAAGTTCTTGCAGAGATATCCAAGGGGCTGGGCGGACAGATGAAAGGGTTGGACGTTCATACTCTGTCCGAGGATGAGATGCTGCAGACGCGTGGTTGGTAGAGCTAATTATGGTTGTCAGAATCGGCGTGATCGCACTACAGGGAAACATAGAGGAGCATATTCAAGCCGCAGAGCGTGCGTTGGCTGAGAGGGATGGCGGCGAGGTTATTCCAATTAAACATGGAGGTATCGTCCCGAGCTGTGATGCCATTATAATTCCGGGAGGTGAGAGCACAACCATCGGCTGGTTGATGGAAAGAGAAGGCATCGCCTCAGAAATCAAAGCTGCTGCTAAAAAACATGTTCCCATACTTGGGACGTGTGCAGGTCTCATTCTGCTCGCAAAGCATGTCGACGGGCAAATAAACAGAACGAAGCAGCCTTTATTGGGGCTAATGGACGTTCATACGAAAAGAAATGCCTTTGGGAGACAAAGGGAATCGTTTGAAGCTTTGCTGGATGTGCCTGTGTTGAAGGGTGATAAATTCCCCGCCGTCTTCATCAGAGCCCCAGCCATTACCAGTGCAGAAAAGAACGTGGACATCCTTGCATCCTTGGACGTGTATATCGTAGCTGCCCAGCAGAAGAATTTGATAGCCCTGGCATTCCATCCTGAGCTGACCGAGGATATGAGGTTCCATCATTATTTCATGGACATGATATGATATTATTTGGATTTTGTATTTTAGAGAGGATTGGAATCTGGTATATTCAAGAATTATTCAGACACAAAAACACATACGTTAATTATTGAATAATATGAAATAACTAAAATAGCGTAATTTATATGCACATTTGCAATCAAAAAATTTCACTTTCAGTTAGATTGAAATTATGATGTTTTTAAATTACATCTCTGGAGTATATGTCTAACTCCCGTTTTATATTTTGGCCATTTTCCTTTGTTGTATTTTTGACAATGGGAGAAGACCTTGTTATTACTACTGATTTTTGTCTGTCGAGCAATATATTGAAATACCACCCGGAGCGGGGTTCAGCACGTCGCGGAATACGAAGGCTACAACATTATTGTAGTTATTGTACAAGTCCGACAGATCATCATTGAAGAACTGTATTACCGCCTTTTTGAACACCACAAACACGACCTCGCGCGCATGGGGGAATAACGGCTTGGCGACTACCTCTACAAACCAAGTATTATCACCCAAAGCCTTTTTCACCATTTCGGCAAGTTTTTCCACTGATTCGGGAATTTCGGGAGAGACGATTCTGCCTTCCATATCCTTAACCTGGATATCCACGGTTATATTGCCCATCTGATGACGAAGAGCCATAACCGACGCAATCGCTACAGCCTTATCGTGGTCGGTAACAGTTATTGGAACGATATATGGACTGCTCTTCGTATCTAACGGATTCACCGTCACGGCAGTATCGTTACCGATAGAAGCCTTAATCTCGTTCCATAAAGTGTACCACGGTGGAGACAATTCGGCCATTTTCATTTCCTCTTTTTTATCCTTGTGTATCTCTAGGAAAGCTTAATTCGCCTCCCTAGAGAGAGATTCGCTTGTTAAAAGCGGTTTTGTTGACTCTATGTACAACAGGACTTTTTTTGTTATTGGGCGGGGACGGGTTTAAATCCGCCTGGATACTTGTCCCCGTCGGGAGTCACAGCCCCGGAACTATCATTGTTGGTCACTACGCAGTCTTTTGTTATTCCGTTGTAGACGACCCGAATAACTTCATAGGTAATGAACACAGCACTAATGCCGTAATCATTTCCTTGAATTGTGAAATCCAGATCGTACTTGAGGTCCACTTTCCGCAGTTGCTCAAACGTTTTCTTGAGTTCGGCTTGCGATTTGTCTTCTTGGTATTTAAAGACCCACCAGCCAGCGGACTTGTGACTCTCTGTGTTATACACCTTATACAGGGCTTTGTAATCATACCCGTTCATTGTGCCATCAATGTGACCACTTGCCCATGCGCCTGACCCTTGTACGGTTATGCCATAATTCGATACGGCTTTGTTGCCCGTGTAAACCTCGACCTTGTCATGTTCCTGCATCTTCGCTGAAATAGCTGCAGTTTCAATATCCATCCCTGCCGGAAGAACCAATCTATATTTTTCTATATACACGTTCATCACCTGATGCAATATGATAGATGGTGGTGTAGACCCAATTATATAGTTAACTAATGATAATATTGCTTAATTTAAGCAATGATTAACTTAGACATTTCTAATAAAAAGTGAGTTATATTCTGTTAAACAGAGTATAATTTGTCGCTGAGTGCGTACAGTATAGACCTTTCAATCCTCGTTTTAGGAGTCTATCCATTGGAACTAATAATAACATTAAATAACATTAGCGGTTTTGCACGATACAATATGATATACAAGTGCATTAGCTGATTGTCTTTCATGCCAGTTATTTCAAAATCGATTAATTTTGTTTAAATTTAATTTTTCAATTTTTAAATTCCTGCTTCTGCATTGCTTTTATATTTTCAATTTTCAAAATAGTAAGATTGGAAAAATAAAAAATCCTTTAGATATTTTATATGTAAAGAGATAAAAAAAACTAAAATTCTAATATAACACCAATTTGGAGAGATATACTAATCAACTTCGGATATAAGTAGTTACATTCAATAAATATAGGGTTTTAATAAAATAGCAAGACGTTTTTTCTTACAAAAACTTTTTTAAAGAATTATTACATCCAATTTAATATACTGTCTTAAAATAAAAAATAAAATAAAAGAAAGGGGGTCTAAAATGATGGAGGACGAAAAATACGAAAGTGCAAAAAGACAAGTCTCTGCACTCAAAGAATTCTACAGTCACCTCACCGTATATGTCGCGGTAATGGCCTTATTGTTCGTTGTTGACATAGCCACTGGGGAGGGGTGGTGGTTCTATTGGCCGGCAATAGGATGGGGC
>CAYZWV010000059.1:0-8234 GCA_964482255.1 uncultured Methanocellaceae archaeon | reverse complement strand
GAGAACAAAGAGAAAATTTGGATCGATATATTCTTTCTGATCCTTTTTTTCAAATAACACTTGAGCCATACTCTCCAGAAGAGAATACGCCTGAGGTTGTGAAGAGGATGTGTGAAGCTGGTAATGCTGTCGGTGTGGGACCAATGGCTGCTGTGGCTGGTACAATTGCAGAAATGACGGTTGAAGCGATGATTCAAAAAGGTGCCAAGCACGTGATAGTTGATAATGGAGGGGACATAGCATTGGTGAACAAGACTCCTGTAAATGTTGGTATCTACACGGGTGAATCTATTATTAAAGATATTGCACTGCAAATCGAGCCTCGAGAGTCAATGATAGGCATCTGCACATCATCGGGTAAAGTTGGCCACTCGATCAGTTTCGGTAATTCAGATGCAGCCACTGTTGTCTCCTCCAGTGCAGCACTTGCAGATGCGGCTGCGACTGCATTGGGCAACAAGACAGTATCCAAGAAAGACATTGATAGTGCATTTGATGATATCAAGAATGTCGAAGGTGCCTTGATAATCTATGGGAATACTATGGGAAAATGGGGTAAACTTCCCAAAATAGTGAAAATGTCTGTGAGCCCAGATCTAATAACTAGGCCATAAATAAGACTAATTAATAAAATAAAATACATCGATCATGAATCATGTTATTACGTAAGCCCTGAGAAAAGTTCATGTTAAACATAATCAGAATATTGGTCTGCATACCTTTCTTGCTTTACGCTTGCTATTCCGATCTGAACACTCGCAAAGTTCCCAATAAAACATGGCATCTTATGATCTTTGTTGGAATCATGCTGGCTTTCTTGGACATCCTCGATCAAGGCGTAGATTTATTGGTCAGATTATCTATCTTAGTCATTTTCTTGTCGATATTTGCCTACTTACTTTTCAGGATCAAATTGCTTGGTGGGGCAGATACTAAAGCCATAATTGCAATTTCGATATTCATCCCAAACTTTCCTTTGACTCCACTGAAAGGTATTCCATTCCTCAATCTGTTTGTCTTCAGCGTTTTTGGGAACGCTGTCCTACTAATGCTCCCCCTCCCCTTGCTGCTCTTCTTATATAATTTAACGCAACTAAGCCTTGATGATTTAAAAAAAGATTTTTTTTACTCATTCCTAGGATATAAATACAACATTTCAGAAATGAGAAATCGCCACATCAAGATCATCGAGAGATATAATGGACAGGATGATGGGAATATAATTAAAAGATTTGTGCTCAGAGGTGCTGATGTGGATGATCAGACTCTGAGGAGCATGCAACAGTTAGCAAAGGATAAAAAAATTCCTGAAAAGGTGTGGGTGACGCCAGATATACCCTTCATGATCCCTTTGACTTTAGGTTTTATCATAGCACTGGTCTACGGAGATCTTATGTATCTGATAATCTTACATCTTGTCGTAGGATGACATAAAAACTAAATATTTTCATTAAAACTTTAACCAAATCCGTATTTTGCCTTCGATGGTTTATTGGTAAGTCTAACACAAAGGGTAAATCTATAGACGGCTTTTCCATCTTGAACCCTAAGATATCTCATACTCTCTGTTCTTTTTCCACCCAGAACTTTCAATATCTTCGCAACTGTATGCCTAGCATCGTTTAACGATGACATATATACATCATACCCATTTTTTGCCTCAGATATTCGAAACTCACTTTTTCCCTTGTATCTATCGATTATGTTTAGGATAGATTTTATCTCACTCTCCTTGATATCTCTACTTGCCCTGATTTGGATGATGGTATCGTGATTAGACAACCTTCATACTCCCTTTTCTTCCTAGGGTTAACTGCGGCTCTCCTTGGAACTCATTGACAAAAGCATCCTTTATCTCTACAACATCTCCGACTTTTACCTCATCAATGTTTTTTCCCCAGAGTGTGAATGGTATGGTTCCTGTCTCGTCTTCTAATGTTGCCGTAGCAACATCTACTGTTCTACCGTTTCTTGTCTCAACTTTTCTCGGGCTTTGTTTATCTGCTATGGTTCCCTTCAGATAATCGACGGTATCTCTTGGTTTAAGCTCTTCTATTTTCAGTTTTTCACCTCCTTTATCTCTCTGTTTGTTTTTATGTTATTTATGTTAGGTTAATATTAATTCCTTATTTGATGGTATTTTGGGATTATATCCAAAACCCTTTAAGAGACAAAGATACTGATTTTGCTGCCTAGGAATAAGCCTGTATTCTCTATCGCTGAGAAACAGATTGATGCTTTTTTCATCGAACTCTATGTTTGCATCGCCCTGTTCCAACAGTTCTCCTCTCTTGTATTCCAGATCATAGAAGTGCTCTGGATCGCATTTGCCAACGTCCAACACCAACCTAAGCACGCCTTTTCTCTCTGGCAATCCTTTTGGAGTGTAGAAGTTGTAAAATACATTATGCTCCGTCAAAACATATATATGATAACCCTCTCTGGTACCTTCGTGCCCGATCCTATGTCTAACGATTCTGTATGTGGCGTTATCCATGAAATTCCACATATATCATGTCATGTCGAATAACTTAATATAATTATCTTATTGAAAATTTATACTGTAGAATCTTTGGTTGATAGCTTCAACAAGAATGCCAAATCTATGAGATTAATGTCTCTTAACCACGGCATTTTCAATGCATTTTCAATAGAACTCCGAGTAGAAAACATTTTTGCAATGTATGTAAATAGGGAGGCAATAGTTGGATTTGACCAAAAATCGTAAGTGGAATATTAAGAGTATTTTACCCCTCATGAAAAATTATATCAAAAAATTGATTGGAATATTGGCACTGATGGCATTGATAGTTTTAATCAGTGGGTGCATCAGTAATCAAGATATAGAAGTTCCCAAACAAAACCAGGTCTGTATAAATGATAATTGCTTCTATGTTGAACTGGCTACAACTCCTGACGAACGGGCTCTTGGTTTAATGTTCAGAGAACATCTTGATCCGGACAAAGGCATGCTTTTCATCTTTGAGGAAGAAGGAGTACATCCCTTCTGGATGAAGAATACTCTAATCCCTCTGGACATAATCTGGATCAGTGAAGACAAAGAGGTTGTTTTTATCAGCAAGAACACTCAACCTTGCAAAACGGATATTTGTCCCAGTATAAATCCTGGTAAAAAGGCAAGATATGTCTTAGAAGTAAACGGGGGTGTTTCAGATAAGATTGGGCTGAACGTAGGTGATAAAGCAGTGATACTTTGCAATTATTAAATGGATAAAAAAATAGCATAAAAATTAAATGAAATAAATCTATTTGAGATATATCGTGCTAAACAAACCCTAAAATATACTGTGATACATCTTATTTTTGTTTTGATATGTCAAAAGAGCCAGATGGCAAACCAGTTATAATAAATGTGGATATAGAACGACCGGAAAAAGATAAAATTCGTATAGCTGCAGAAGTGATCAAAAATGGTGGTTTGGTCGCTTTTCCAACCGAGACAGTATACGGTCTTGGAGCCAACGCTCTAAACTCGGAAGCGGTTGCTAGGATATTCAAAGCCAAAAACCGACCAGTGGACAATCCCATTATAGTGCATGTTGCTGACAAGGAAGAGGTGTACAAGCTGACGAAAGGTGTTCCATTGATTGCAGAGGATTTAATGGACTTTTTTTGGCCTGGTCCACTGACGCTTATCCTAAAAAAATCTGAAATCGTGCCATACGTGACCACCGGCAGCTTAGATACTGTAGCCATAAGAATGCCTGGTCATAGAATATCTCTTGCCCTCATAAAAGAATCGGGAGTGCCCATTGCAGCACCAAGTGCCAATACAGCAGGAAAGCCCAGTCCTACTAATGCAAAGCATGTGATTGAGGATTTGGGGGCTAAGGTGGATATGGTACTTGATGGAGGGCCAACCATAGTAGGAGTCGAATCCACAGTTCTTGATCTGACGTCTTTTACGCCAAAGATTTTGAGACCTGGCGGCATCACCTCTGAAGAGCTAATGGACTTTTTGGGAGACATTGATCTGGCAGGGATAGGAATGGAATCGGAGGTTGCTATATCTCCCGGAATGAAACACAAGCATTATGCACCTAACTCAGATATGATCGTGGTGGAAGGGGATGATTTTGAAATAATCGTGCGAAGAGTTCAGGAACTAGCTGATGAACATATGAGAAAAGGAAAAAAAGTGGGAATAATGGCAACCAGCGAAAGTCCTGCATACAATGCAGACATCATTAAAATTGCCGGAAGCAGAGCTGATCTAAAGACAATTGCTCGAAATTTGTTTGAAATTCTCAGAGGTTTCGATGATCAAAAAGTCGACATAATCATAGTGGAGGGCGTGGAAACAAAGGGTATCGGGCTTGCAGTAATGGATAGATTAGAGAGGGCGGCAGGCCATAGAGTCATCAGAGTTTAAGTATTTCGTTTTCATTGAAAAAGGAATAATTTGTTTGCCCCTTTTCAACTGCACTAATCTCAAGAAGACCTAAAAGTACTCATTAACCGTTTCTATGGCACGTGCAATCAGTTCTGCACATCTATCCAGGTCTCTTAGGCTTATCACCTCGACCGGCGAGTGGATATATCTCGTTGGTAGGCTTACAGTCCCAGAAGGTATGCCTGCCTTTGTTAGCTGAATTGCAGTCGCATCCGTCGTGCCTCCGCTGGAGACGTCCAACTGATATGAAATTTTTTCCCTCTTAGCTGTCTCCTTAAGCCATTTTAATACTGGTTCGGACGTAATGAGTCCACGTCCAGATCCATCCAAGACCGTTATTGAAGGCCCCTTGCCAAGTTCTATAGCAGACTCTTTTTTTTCTATACCGGGGTGATCACCCGCTATGGTGACATCCGTTGCAATCGCAACGTCTGGGCTTAGTCCAAAGGCAGACGTCTTCGAGCCTTTTAGTCCCACCTCCTCTTGAACGGTTCCAACTGCATACACCGTTACCTCTGCATCTGTTCGCTTTAGGGCTTCAATCAACATCACTATCCCTGCCCTATCGTCGAACGCCTTTCCGGTAACCATATCATTTGCCATGTGGCGAAATTCTCTGTCTATGGTGATCGATGTGCCTTCTATTATGCCCAATTTTTGTGCATCCTTTTTATCTGTCGCCCCCACATCGATGAACATATCATCTGCGTTGACCACCTTTTTCTTATCTTCCTCTTTCATAATATGGGGTGGTTTTGATCCTATGACGCCTGTTATCTCCCCTTTTTTCGTGTGAAGTATGACGCGTTGGTTGAGCAAGGTCTGATCAAACCATCCGCCAACCTTGACGAATTTGATAAAACCCTCATCATCCACATATTTGACCATCAGGCCAATCTCATCCATGTGTGCAGCCAGCATGATAGATTGCCCTTTCCCCTTCTTTGTAGCAATGAGATTTCCAAGTTTGTCCGTACTAACTTCATCGACATATGGGTGAATTTCCTCTTCAACGATCGCCCTGATATCCCCCTCATGCCCTGAGATGCCATGCGCATTTGACAGTTTTTCCAATAAATCCTTTATTTCCTTCATGCTATCACTCCAAGGTTGTATGTCTTCGTTTAAGATCTTAAGCACTCTTCTTGGTGATTTCCATCAAAGCAGCCACGACCCCATCTAAAAAGATCATAGAAGTCATCTCAAATAAAGTTCCCAGTGGTGCCAATGGTCTATGTCTCCCCCTTACCTGACGCTCTAGGTAATCCATATCGTCTGTATTGACATTCACCCCTAGTACGATCAACACATCAGCAATCCTTGCCGATGTTGAATTTGGATTTGATGTAATCGAGATAATCTTCGCACCTAGGTGCTTTCCGATTTGGGCTAAACCAACCACGGATTGGGTTTCACCTGAACCAGAGACGACTACCAAGAGGTCGCCTTTTTCCACAGATGGGGTATTGGTCTCCCCTACCACGAAAACATTAAGTCCAAGGTGCATAAGCCTCATTGCGAATGCTTTGCCGACCAACCCCGAACGTCCAGCCCCTAACAAAAAGATCTTTTTTGCACTTAGGATTTGGTCGATTACATCTCTTATTTTTTCATCTTCGAGATCCTCAACTGAATTAATGATATGGGTGCCCATCATCTTCACCGCTGACTTGACCGTGCTCAGATTTTCATCTTTTGATTTTGGCATTAATGATCTCCTTCATCTTCAAAGCGTCCACCTCTAATAAAGGTGATTCACAGATCACCGTAGCATCGTATCCTCTCTCTATTAAAACCTCTGCCAGATGTTCAAAGCTGGGCTCGTCATCCACCGGTATGTGTTTTTTCTCATTTCCATTCCCATATTCTACTCCACTAAAATGGATGTGGAGCTTATCGCGATCAAACCTATCGAGGATTCTCTCAAAATCACTTTTGCTTTTTAACGAGCCGTTGCCCCTGGCATGTATGTGGCCAAAATCGATCACTGGTGCCGTTCCTTCAACCTCAGAATTGATTTTGATAATCTCATCAAGGGTGCCAAACTGACTTCGCCGGCCAGAGGTTTCAAGGCCAAGAAGCACTTTCTTTTCTATTCTTTCTTTGATCTCCTCACAAGCGCTCTTTACCAGTTCAAACGTGTTTTCTTTTTTAGAATAATATCCAGGATGGAAAACAACTATATTTGCACTCATTTCAATAGCCCTTAGAGCGGAGTTGATGATGAATTTTTTGCTTTTTTCGATCGTCTCTTTGCTCCCAGCGAGATTAATATAATATGGGGCATGCACTGAAAGTTTGATGCCAGTCTCTTTTGCAGTCTCACCAACCATCTTTGCAGCGTCGCTATTCATAAAAATATTCCTGACGAATTGAACTTCCATGGCATCCAATTTAATCTTGGAAAGATATCTAATGCCAGCATCCATTCCCTTTCCCTTTTTAGCCTGGGGGATTCCTGCTATACCCATCCGAATCATCTTTAAATTCCATCCTCCTAATCTGCCAACCCATCACATTATCGTTTAGTTCTGTGAAGAGTAGCATTATCTTAGTGGCGTTGCCGTTCCATAGAAAACTTTTTTGAGTATTCCCTCCTCTTAGTTCATCGATAAGGGATTCAGTAAAACACTCCATTGCATCTTTTCTTGAAAGCGGCACGTGGAAAACAGCTCGATATTTCCCTTTTGTCCTTGCATAAGAAACTAGCACATAACCCCTGCTCTCGTATTTTTCGATGGCATCGAAGTCACAGATGACTTCGCTTTCATATCCAATGGAGGAGTCGACTTTTGACATGCTCGATAGAATTCTTTTGATTAGGTCTCTCTTTGCCTTTTTACCGAGCCAGAGCGAGATCTTTCCTTGGGTACAGGCCAATGTGGCATCATCTCTGCCCATCTCGACAAGGTTCAATTTAGATATGTCAGAGCGATCATCTATCCAACTTTGCTCTTTGCTCTGCAATTTCTTCACCCTCTATTATACGGAACAACGGCTTCACATCCCTTATAGGCTGAGATTTGACATGCATCTTAGCAGAATGCCATCTCTGTTCATGCACGAAGTGCTCATAACCCAGCATGATCCAAAGTCTTTGTGCCGAGAAAGGTAGGAAAGGCGCCATTAAGATTGAAAGGGCCCTTACGATGCAAGCGCTTACATAAAGTGTTGTTTTGCTCATCGCCTTATCTTTCCATGGCTCCTTTTCATTGAAATATTGGTTGCCAAATGATGCGAGCTTCATGACCCTAGCTATAGCTCTCTTGAACTCGCAATTCTGAAGGAACTCACCAATGATATCCACTGCTAGTTCAATCTCTTTTAGCATAGCTAAGTCTTTTTCACCAAGAACATCATGCTCTGGAATTGCTCCATCATGGAATCTCTCAATAAATGATAGCACTCTGTGCGCAAAGTTACCTAATGTGGAAACAAGTTCTTCGTTGTTTCTGCGCTGAAACTCATCCCAAGTAAAATTTGCATCCTTGGACTCTGGCATGTTTATGGAAAGATAGTATCGCAGTGGATCTGGATCAAAATGCTTCAGGTATTCATTTAACCAGACGGCATAGTTCTTGCTGGTCGAAAACTTGCCCCCCTCTAAATTGAGAAACTCGTTCCCTAGAACGTTTGTGGGGATATTTAACCCACCATATCCTAATAACATCGCAGGCCATATGATGGTATGAAAGGGGATGTTGTCCTTTCCAATAAAATAATAAGTTTCCGTATCAGGGTCCTCCCACCAAAATCTCCATGCTTCTGATTTACCTTGTTCAGCAAAGTATTGTTTTGTCGCTGAGATATATCCTATGAC
>CAYZWV010000058.1:0-8487 GCA_964482255.1 uncultured Methanocellaceae archaeon | reverse complement strand
CCTACACCAACACCCACTCCTACACCTACACCAACACCGACTCCTACCCCAACACCAACACCTACTCCTACTCCAACACCAGCACCTACTCCTACACCAACACCTATTCCAACACTGCCACCCAGACCACCACCAGCACCTACTCCAACACCAGCACCTATAGGCGACTTCGTAGTCACTGACATAACCTGTGACCCAGATAGGGTTATAGCAGGCAGTAGGATGCAGATCATAGTCACGGTGAAGAATGGTGGGGCAAATCAAAGCACCCAAACATTGGTACTTCATGTTGATGGTGAAGAAGCAGACAGAGAAGATGTTACTCTTGCAGTAGGGGCATCCGATGAAATCACTTTCAAGTATCAGACCAAAACCACAGTAAGCCCCGAATCGCTGGGGCAAGTCGTTCAGGGACAAAAGGTCGAAGGGATTCCAGAAGAAAGGGATATTACGGTTGAAGTTGGTGGAGTGACAACAATGTTCATTCTAGTGCCGACACCATTTATGCCGATTACAACACCTACACCTACACCAACGCCACCACCACCTACACCTACACCTATTCCAACACCAGCACCTATGCCAACTGTGTCGGTTATCAGGCTTTAACCAACCTCATATTTGCGTTCTATGGCGTTTATTCGTGAGAGAGGCAGTGTTTCGGGCAATCCTCTCCAAATGCCTTATATCGCCCCATACGAGGTCGTTTTTTGAGAAGTGTTTGGTTAAAAAGAGTATACAGGGAGATTATTTTGTGAAAAGAAAGGTCAGGAAAATAGTGGTATAGGTAATTGAGGTAATAGTAAAATAAAATTTAAATGAAAAAGGAATGATTTAGACTTAATGTATCTATCCAAAAATCATCCCCATACCTGTTGCAGCTGACTCCTCCTCGGTCTTGATTTTTTTTATTATATGCTTAGCCTCTTTTCCAGAGAGCTTCTCGACTGGGAGATCACCCAACAATTCATCAATTTCTTTGAGCCTCTTAGGGAGTGCAGATATGTACAAAAAGTATCCTTTACGATCTGATTCCAATAACTTGCATTCTCGAACTGTGTAGCCGGTTCGCTTGATTGCGTCGTCCTCCAAAATAATGTCGGCTTCCTTCTTCACATCATAGTCGTAGAAATATAAAGTCTCCAAATGCTTCCCTCCATTCCCAACCACATATATCTTACTTGCTATAAATCTATTGTATGTAAAAGTTTTAATTTTTACTTAACGATTTGAAAGTCAAAGAAAGAATGCCTAATGGAACCCTAGAGTTGGGCTTGCCTCGACCATATATTACAAGTGCCCTCATGGGAGACCATGCAAGGTCCTAGCGGATGTTCTGGCGTACACGATTTCAAGTACATTGGACATGAAGGAGGATTTATCTTCCCGAGGATGATCAAATGACAGCTACAGCCCGATGATATATCTTTTGTTGGTCCCGTTTCAATATCATACTTAAGACGCACATCATAATCAAAAAATGCATCCTTCAATTTGTATGCCGAAGATGGGATGTTCCCAATTCCCCGCCAGTGCCCATCAACAACATCGAAAACCTCTTTGAGAAGTGTCTGGGCTTTAACGTTGCCCTCTTTTGTTACTGAGCGGGTATATTCGTTATCAAGCCTTGCGCCATCTTTCATCTGTTCAAGTAGCATAAGAATTGACATTAAAATGTCTATCGGTTCAAATCCGGCTACTACGGTTGGCATTTTATATGTATCGGGAAATACGCTGAATGCATCAGCTCCGATAATAGTGGCAACATGACCAGGACAAATGAAGCCATCTATTTGAATGTCATCGATGCCCAAGAGTAACTTCATCGCCGGAGGGATCAACCTATGAGAAGTTAGAAAACTTAGGTTTTTAGGTGGCTCCCTTAAAACCTCAGCGGCAACAGTAGGAGCGGTTGTCTCAAAGCCTATTGCAAAAAAGACAAAATTCCTTTCAGGCTCCCTCATCGCCATCTTCACAGACTCAGTAACACTATAAACGATACGTACATCGCTACCAGTTGCTTTCGCATCCGAAAGCGACATCTTCGTTCCTGGAACGCGCATCATGTCACCAAAGGTCATCAACGTCAAACCATGCTGTGCAAGCCAAATCGCCTCATTTACCTCCTCCGCAGGAACTATGCAAACAGGACATCCAGGACCAGCTATTACATCTATACTAGGGGGTAGAAGCGCACGTAAACCAAAACGAGTAATGGCAAACTCATGAGTTCCGCAGATATGACAAAATCTCACATGATCCTCTGGGGCTAAATCCTTAATTTTTTTGATTATTAACTGGGTCAACGATTTATCTTGAAACACAGAAAATAAGATAACATAAGAACAATTATAATTATTGCCTCCACCGATCAGGAGTTATACCATGGCTCAAAGTAATCAAAATGACCTAACCAACGATGAAAAAAGCGTTCTGTTGGCATTGAGCAAAGTTAAATCAACTATTCCAGAAAAACTTGCATCGCTAGCAGAACTTAACATCGAGACTGCGATGAAGGCGTCTTTCCTACTTGAACAGAAAGGACTTTCAGAGATCATTGAAAAGTCAACCGAAACATACTCACTCACTCCTGAAGGAGTTCTTTACGCAGAAGAAGGGCTTCCAGAAAGCCGTATAATCGAGTTTATGAATGGCAAAGAGACTTTTTTATCCGAACTCAGAGAAGTATTCTCTGACCAAGAGACCAACATAGCGCTCGGTTGGCTAAGAAAAAAAGAGTGGGCATCAATCAAAAAGCGTAAAGGTGAAGTAGTCATCACACCTTTGAAAACCACAAGGGATCCTCAGAGAGACATACTAAATCTGTTGAATGGGAGAGATGGCGATCTTAAAGGATTTGACCCTGAGATTATCAAGGCTCTCATAGGTAGAAACCTGATCGTTGCAAAGGAGAATATCATTCGGACCATAAGAATCACAGATAAGGGGCGTAGGTTGGTGGCAAGAGGCATTGAGATAATTGATGAGATCGCTCAGTTGACATCAGATCTAATTCGATCTGGCAAATGGAAAGAGAAACGTCTGCGGGCATATGATGTCAATGTACCCGTAAGCAAGGTTTTTGGAGCCAAGAAGCACCCCTATCGAAGACTGCTCGATCAAATGCGCAAGACATTCCTAGAGATGGGCTTTGAGGAGATAAGAGGTGGCATAGTGCAGACTTCTTTCTGGAATTTTGACGCATTGTTCCAGCCACAGGACCATCCTGCGAGGGAAATGCAGGATACCTTCTACCTTGATTCCAAGGGGGATGTGCCAATAGAATTTGCACAAAATGTGAAGGCCATGCATGAGCAAGGCGGCGACATTGGCTCGACAGGATGGGGTGGCAATTGGAGCCTTGAGTTGGCAAGGACAGAGGTGCTCAGGACGCACACTACTGCACTAACGATCAAACATCTTGCCGATAACCCTGATCCTCCTGTAAAGGCGTTCTGCATAGGTCGTACCTATAGGAGAGAAGCAATAGATGCAACACATTTGCCAGAGTTCGTGCAGCTAGAAGGAGTTGTGATGGATGATGGTGTCTCTTTTAAGAATTTGCTTGGATGCTTAGCTGAGTTTTATAGGCGTATGGGATTCAAAACTGTACGCTTTAGACCAGGGTATTTCCCTTATACTGAGCCCTCTGTAGAGCCAGAAGTATACGTAGATGGTTTGGGTTGGATCGAGCTTGGCGGGGCAGGAATCTTCCGTCGTGAGGTCACAGCACCACTTGGGATAAGACATCCCGTATTAGCCTGGGGTCTCGGCGTTGGTAGGTTGGCAATGCTACGTCTTGGATTAAAAGACCTGAGGGACCTTTATAGATCCGACATGGACTGGCTTTGGAGGTGCCCAATATGCCAATGGTGACACTGCGCTATGATGACCTGGAGAAATTGATCGGTGCAGAAAAGGACACCATTCTCGATAGGATGCCTATGATCGGTGCGGACGTTGAACGCATCGGTGAAGAACACATGAATGTAGAGTTCTTCCCAGACCGTCCAGATCTTTTCAGTGTAGAAGGCGTAGCGAGAGCTATGCGCGGTTTTTTGGAAATAGAAACTGGGTTGCCCAGATATGATGTGAAGAGTTCAAACGTCTCAATCACGATCGATGAATCCATTAAATCCATAAGACCGTATCTCGCCTGTGCAGTTGTTCGTGGGTTGCATCTGGATGATGGCAGCATTGAGCCGTTGATGAGCCTACAAGAAAATCTGCACTGGGGTGTTGGACGCGATCGAAAGAAGGTTTCAATTGGAGTCCATGACCTTTCAAAGATAAAAACTCCATTTGTATACAAGGCAGCCGATCCTAAAATCAAATTCGTCCCACTTGATTTTGACTACCCCCTCACTATGCACGAGATACTTGACATACATCCGAAAGGCATCAAGTTCGCGCATATCCTTGATGGGATGAAACGCTACCCCCTGATAGTCGATGCTGCTGACAATGTACTATCATTTCCACCGATCATCAATTCCGCATTGACGATGGTTACCGATAGGACGAAAGATCTGTTCATCGAAGTAACAGGAATGGACGCATCTGTAGCCGTAGCACTGAACATCGTGGTAACCGCACTTGCAGAAAGAGGCGGTATTATTGAATCAGTCAAGGTAGTTTCAAACGGGTCAGAGAAAAAGATGCCCAATTTATCTCCAACTACTAGGTTGCTCCGAGTTGATGAGGCGAACTCCCTTCTCGGTTTGAATTTGAAGGCAGAAGAAATCGTAAGAAATCTTGAGAAAATGCGGTTTGGAGCAACCATACATGAAAATGAACTCAAAGTGGAGGTGCCTGCTTATAGGGCAGATATATTGCATAGCTGGGATCTGATCGAGGATGTTGCCATCGGATACGGATATGACAGATTTAAACCAGTATTCCCCGAGACGGCTACGATAGGCAAAACCCATTACATAGAGAATAAATTTGAATTGCTAACTGATGTCATGGTTGGTCTTGGATTTTCAGAGGTTATGACTTTCACACTCACCAACGAAAAAGTGCATTTCGACAACATGCAACGTCCTAGGTCAAATGTAACAAAGGTCAAGCATCCAATCAGCATGGACCAAACCATGGTCAGATCATCCATTCTTCCAAGCCTGATGGAAATTTTGTCTTTTAACAAACACCATGATCTTCCGCAGAAGATATTTGAAGTTGGAGAGGTCCTTATAGACGGAAAAAATGCACAGCTTCTGGCATGCGTTTCCATACACTCCAAAGCCAACTTTGCTGAGATAAAATCTATTGCCGAATCGGTGATGAGAGAGCTCAGAACAGAATTTACCATAGAAGAGGCAGATGATCCTGCATTTTTAGAAGGACGAAGAGCCTATTTTTCAGTAGATGGTAGAAGACTAGGCGCGTTCGGCGAGATCCACCCAGACGTGATTCTAAGTTTTGGATTGGATCAACCCATTGTGGCCTTTGAGTTGGACATCAGCTAGGGTTTCCTATTGGAATAATAGCCCTTTCCACCGAGATGTTCCGTCTTTAATCAGTTCAGGCAACAGGATCCTAGAGTTTCCTTCCATGTATTTGTAGACTCCTATAGCAAGCGATGTTGTGTCCATGAAGCCCAAAATCTTGAGGATGGCTCTTCTTGTCCATTTCAACGCCATCGTCTCTATATTGATTGCCTTATAATAAAAAATGTCTTAAATAAGGAATTTGAGATAAAATCACTCATTACGATTAATACACATTAAGCATTAGATTGAATTCATGCGAACGATCGATTGGGATGATGGGAATAATAGCGTCGTGCTAATAGACCAGACGAAATTGCCCAAGGAGTTCACTGTGCTTGAATGTAAGGATTTGGGTGCCATAGCCGAGGCCATAAAAGACCTAAAGGTTCGGGGGGCGCCTGCACTGGGTGTCGCCGGTGGATTTGGAATCGCGCTGGCTGCGCAGACCAGCAATGCCAGAGGTCCGAAGGATCTGATAGAAGACCTCGAGAGAGCAGCACAAATTTTGAGAGATACTCGACCAACTGCTGTTAACCTGTTCTGGGGCATCGACCGTGCTCTCAACAAAGCGAAAACAGGCCATTACGTCGCACAAATAAAGAAAATCGCGCTGGATGAAGCCAAGAAAATGGCAGATGAGGATGTGCAGAAGTGTCTTGATATCGGCAAGCACGGTGCATCATTGCTAAAGGATGGAGATGTCGTTCTGACGCATTGTAATGCTGGCAGGATGGCTTGCGTTGACTGGGGCACAGCCCTTGGAGTTGTAAGGTCTGCCATAAAAGATAGCAAAAGAATAAAGGTCATCGCATGTGAAACTCGTCCGCTAAACCAAGGCTCCAGGATAACCACCTGGGAACTCCTCCAAGACAACATTCCTGTCACGCTTATCACCGACAGCATGATCGGGCATGTGATAAAATCCGGAGAGGTCGATAATGCGATCGTCGGCGCAGATAGAATTGTCGAGGACGCTATCTTCAACAAAATTGGAACTTATACTCTTTCCGTCGTTGCAAAAAAGCATGGAGTGCCCTTCTATGTTGCCGCCCCTTCGTCGACCTTTGACTTTGATAAACATGCATCTGACATCGAAATCGAGGAGCGTGACCCCTCAGAGCTTAAGTACTTTGGAAAAGAGCAGATCGCCCCCCCAGAAGTGAAGGCATATAATCCTGCCTTCGATGCCACGCCGATGGAGAATGTGAGCGCCATAATCACCGAGTATGGGGTACTATATCCGCCTTTCGTATTTGAGGAGATATTGGAGAGATGGGTGGGGATGAAAAGATAGTTTCATGAAAATTTAATTTAGCAGATGCAATAGGATAGAAATGAAAACATGCGCATATACCTTCAGGAATAAAGAAAAATGTGCGGAGGAAGTTCTGAAAGATTCTGAGTTTTGCATACTCCATGTCGATCTCCCAGAAGATGAATCAAGTGAAGAGTTCAAGAGAATAAACAAGTTAAAAGAGAAGAAAGTTGAAGAAAAAGTCGGCAAAGAAGATTTTAATTTTGAAGGCGCGAGATTATTTGAAGTCGATTTTTCAGGGATGAAGATTAAAAATTCACTGAATTTTATTCAGGCTGTTATTAGAAAAGACGCTTTGTTTGAGAGAGCCGAGATAGGTGGAAATGCTTTGTTTGATGAAGTAAGGATAGGCGGAAATGCTCGGTTTTCGAAAGCGACGATAGATAGAGATGCTGTGTTTATGGAAGCGACGATAGGCGGAAATGCTCAGTTTGAGGAAGCGACGATAGGTGAAAGTGCTGGGTTTTGGAAAGCTACGATAGATGGAGATGCTTCTTTTGATAGAGCCGAGATAGGTGGAGATGCCGGGTTTGGGGTAGCGAAGATAGGTGGAAGTGCTGAGTTTGAGGGAGCGAAGATATGCGGAGATGCTCGGTTTGGGGAAGCGACGATAGGTAGATACGCTCGGTTTTCGAAAGCGACGATAGATGGAGATGCTTCGTTTTGGGAAGCGACGATAGGTGGAAATGCTTCGTTTTGGGAAGCGACGATAGGTGGAAATGCTCAGTTTGAGGAGGCGACGATAGGTGAAAGTGCTCGGTTTGAGGGTGCTGAGATAGGCGGATATACTTTGTTTTATAGGACTACAATAGGAGGGATATTAAGTTTTAAGGATACGACCTTCAAAGATCCAAGAGGTCAAGAAGAGGCATGCAGAACAGCAAAAAATATTTGGGCAAAATTTGGTGACAGAGATGAGGAAGACAAGTACCATTATCTTGAAATGGAAGCAAAAAGAGAACAGAAAAAACCTATTATACGATTTTTAGAGCTTATTTTAATCCAAAAAATCTTCAGATATGGCACAAAATGGGAATATGTCTTAATCACATGGTTCTTGGTAGTGTTTGGCTTTGCATTTTTCTTCTGGATTGGCAATGGTGTAGAAGGTGCAACTTCTTTATGGGAGAATATTTATTTCAGCATCGTTACAGCGACAACGTTGGGATATGGAGATTATCACCCAACTTATGGAATTTATCAAGGATTAGCAGGCATTTTAGCCATCTTTGGAACTTTTATGTGGGCTGCATTCATTGCGATATTCGCGAGAAAATATATGAGATGATCGTAATAAGCTCCATCAAGCAAAACACAACAACTCTTATCTTACTATGATGTAAATTATATTCAAATCGAATATCAAAACAAAAACCACAAAGGAGATTAAAAAAATGGCAGAACCGCAAAAAGTTCAAATAAGGGGTACACCAGCCATAGTAAAGCCCCTATTCGCAGATGAGGTGATGCTCGGAATTACCGTAAAAGCAACGAAGACCGAGGATGGAGTTAAAAAAGAGGGTTTGGTAAGGCTCAGCTTTCTCGATGTGGTAAGAGGGCAGCTGTTATCTGAAGTTGGTATAACTCCTGCAACCGCCAAATCGCTTTCAAAAATCTTAAATAGCGACCTAAAAAGGATGGACGAAGAATTAAAAAGCAAAAAGTTACCAGAAAAAC
>CAYZWV010000057.1:0-8491 GCA_964482255.1 uncultured Methanocellaceae archaeon | reverse complement strand
CTCCCACCTAAAAGTTATCATTTTTTCAGGAGCCACCTTAATGGTGTCAAATCGTACCGCCCCCATACCAACGATCCCTGCGATATTTCTTTTTTTATCCTCTGGCAACTCTGGCCTTCTTTTTTGGACCTCTATGTAGGCCCTATCAAATGCCTCATCCAGCAGATCATCGAGATCTACGACGATGCCGTCTCTAGTTGACATCCTCCCTTCAGGCAATGAGACGAAGGAGTAAAACACGATCTTAGGCTCCTTCCCTACTCCAAGTATTTTAAGAGCTTTTTGTAATTGGCTCATTGCTAATTTCTGGTCCTCGCCAAGCACATTTATTACTACATCAGCATGATCAAACTTCCAGAGATGATAGCCTATATCCCGAGTGGTGTATAGTGTGATGCCGTCGGAACGAGTCAATACGAAGTCCTTCTCGAGCCCAAATTCACTTAGGTCAAGCGTTAATGCACCATCCCTTAGAAAAACATAGCCTGTCTTTTTCAGTTTCTCTAGAATTTTACCCACAGACCCGTCTCTCACAAATTGAGATTCCCAAACAAATCGGTCATAGTAAATATTGATTCGCTCCAAGGTTTGTCTCTGACCACCTATACATTTGTCAACGACTTTCTTGAATCTCTTGATGATCTCGGGATCTCCAGACTCATACTTTGCCAGAATCTCGTTGACTTCTATATCCGCTTTTGGATCCTCAGATATGAGTTCGGTTGCCTTCCGATAGTACCGTACTATATCGTGATCTGGCTTGTCACGTTCTGGTTTTGATAGCTCATTTGGATTAACTTTATCGCATCCCCAAACGATAGTAGCGATCTGCTTACCCATGTCGTTTACGTAAAACTGTGTCTCGACGTCATAGCCTGCTCGCCTAAGAATCCTGGCAAGAGTATCCCCTATTATCGGATTTCTGCCCCTGCCAACGTGTATTGGGCCAGTGGGATTGACAGAGGTGTGCTCCAAGATGATTCGCTCATCCTTTTTGGGCAAAGAGCCATAATTCTCTCCCTCTGTGGAGATTTGCTCAATAGTTTTGTCCAAGAACTCTCTATTAACATAAAAGTTGATGTATGGTCCTATAACATCTGCTTTTTCAACGTATGATTTCTTTGGAATTTTAATTTTTGTAAAGATTTTTTTTGCGATGGTTTGAGGGGGCTCTTTATATTTTGAGGAGAGTTTGAAGGCCACTGAGGATGCTATATCTGCATATGCTGAAGTCTCTTCTAAACACAGATCTTCGGCCACATATCCGGCCGATTCAACCGCTTCCTGCAATAAAGATTTGACCCCATTTTTAAAATCTATGAACATTAGATATCAGTCCTAAATCTCAGTAGAGCTGCCACACCTCCGAATGCATTCATCAGCTGCTCCCCCTCTTCGAAATCCGTCGAGATGAACTCTATGGTAGATGCTTTCTGATCAGCCAGTTGAGATAGCTCTGCCACAAGCTTTGCACTCAGGTCTTCTGAGATCAGTAATGTATCAACTGCACCCAGTTTAATGTTTTTCTTGACAGAATCCCTTCCGTATGCAGCCAAGCCCTTATCCATCACTATCTCCTTCATGAATCTATCCATAAGCTCCTTTTCTCGCATTAGATCTAGATCAGCGAGCACTTCATGAGATGCGTCCAATAATTCATACAAGCCAGATTCATCCGTATATGAAACGTCAAATACTCCAATAATCTTTTGTTGTAGTTCATGATGGAGATATTCGCCTCCAATGAATTCATCCTTTGTCGGACTTGGTCCACCTATAAGAATGCCCTCCAGATCCTTTATACCAAGAAATATCTCGCTTGACTTGTCGCCAATCCTCTTATAAAATTCGTTTATCGATATCAGTCTCAACCTTTCAAATCTGCGCGAAGATTGTCCACCCTTTCTCTGTTTGCCAGGAACATTAGAAGTCATGTGTTTGATTATTTCTACACTTTTTCTATGAAGCAATCCAATGGTTGCCTCTCTTCTATCCAATACAAGTAAACCATAGGTTTTCTTCTCCTCAAGCATTTCCTCTAGAGGTGTAAGTACAAACTCAGAACCGCATCTATATTGATATGACATAATGGGTTCAGGTGGCTCCAGAACCAATGTCTCCATCGTGGTCTTATCTCCACCAAGGGAGATGTTTCCACAAAAAAGAACCATTCCGTTTTCTGGAGGGTTTCTAAAGTACTTAAGCCTGGCCATGATTGAGGATAATGCACTCTGGACATTGGTCCTAGTGGATTTTGATTTTATGTTTGATGCTTGACCGTGTTCATCTCTCAACTGCGACACTACATCAGATATCTGCTTGTCTGGCGGGATGTATATCGTGATCAGCTCTGTACCTTTTCCTGTTTTTTCCCTTAATTCCTCTAATTTTCTTTTGAACTCGTATTTTTTACGCGCCTCTAGCATTCAAAAACCCCTAAAACTCATACTCAATATCAAAAGTGCATTTGTAATCCTCAAAGATATCTCCGAAGGCTTGGTAAAAATAGTCACATGCACTTTTTAGACCATTTTTACCGTCAATTGTGAGTTTGTATATGCGCATTCTTCCGATTTGCTCAGATTGGACTAATCCTTTACCCTCCAAATCCTTGAGTGTTGGGTATAACGTTCCAGGATTTGGTATATAACCCTTCCTTTTTGCTATTTCTTCGGCTAGCTCTTGCCCATACATTTGTTTTTTGGATAACAACCAGAGTATCATGAATGATAACATGCCTCGCATATCACAACATGCTGGCGGATTATATTTCATATAATTAATTGTTATTGGACGTCCATTGCTTTTAAAAGTTCTGGTAGCTAGGAGTTATATTGTACACCAAATACATAAATAAGAAGCTGTCAGCGGGTCGAGAGAGCCCTACTGTAGATATATTGGATACAACATTACCCAGAATACAGATGTATGACTAATAAGAACTTTCATGTACCTGAGTCTTTAGAAGTCTTATTTAGATCTGCCTAGCCATCAAATCCTCACTTATTGTAAGAGGATATGTAAGAGGATATGATCTCTGTT
The DNA here is from genome assembly GCA_964482255.1 of uncultured Methanocellaceae archaeon. GTDB lineage: Archaea > Halobacteriota > UBA148 > UBA148 > UBA148 > UBA148. The sequence continues at coordinate 5,449 of CAYZWV010000057.1, read as the reverse complement.
CCAACATGATAATTCTTGATTACAGCATCGACTATATTTTTTGGATCGGTACCGTTTAGCACTATCGTAGGAATCTTAGACCTCTCTATGATCTTTGCTGCAAGTGGATCGATCACTGACTCTGCGCCTGCCTTCATCTCCGACTTCATCACAATCTCGACCAACTGCCCTGGCGTGATCTTATCAAGCTTTTTTGCACTTGTATCAACTCTTGGATCCGTGGTATAAACTCCATCGACCGATGTTGCGTTAACGAGCAGGTCCGCTCTAACAAATTCAGACAATATGGCTGCAGTAGCATCCGTTGTTTGACCGGGAATGACACCGCCCATTACAACTATTTTGCCAGAGGATGCAAAGCTTTCAGCTTCTTTATAATCTAAGGGGGGTATGGGATATGCGTCTTCTGATAGAGCGGAAATCAACAAACGTGCATTCAATCTCGTCAGATCGATGCCTATAAGATCGCAAAACGCTTCATTCGCACCTAAATTCCTTGCAATGCGGATATATTCACGCGCCATAGCACCTCCCCCGACAGTAATGAAAACCTTATGTTGAGCTGCTATCTCCTTTATCGCCTTTGCATATTCCTTGAAACTTTTCGAGTGCAACTTGGGCGCAATTACTGAGCCACCTATCGCTATTACTACTATCATGATAGATTGTTACATGTATATGGTATAAATAAATAACATAAGACAAAAGCAAGATATACTGATGGTATTATTGCGAGAATCGTAAAGCATGATGTTTGGAAAAGTCAGTAGAGTTTTATGATTATAACATTATTATGCTCATAAAATTGCAAGAAAAGCTTCAAAGTCTGCAGAAAAGACAAAAATCATTTTCTATAGATTTATCATTTAGGATCAAATGGATTCTATTATAGTTCAGTGGTAAGTCTTGATATAAGAAAAAAAAGTGATTGATCTCAAAAAGAATCTTAGAAAGATAAATATAGCACGTCATACATATATTAAAATATTAGAGGGGGTGAAGACGTCAAAATAGTAGAGGGAATAAGTTGCGATTTAAATCAGCTTTCATGATTTGGATGGGGTTGCTTCTGATTACGATGCCGATCGCGTCAGCTGCGGAAACCCAGAGATCTAATTATATTCACATCGAGAATGTGACCATGACTTTTGATGGATCGAATGTGAATGCTACTGTTACATACAAACTTGACTTATTCGCTAAACTCTACATGCTGCTTTTTGGCCCTAAAGTTGTAGAGCCGAAGTTAGAGGGTATCTTTGCTAATTTCGAAAATACCGAGATCAAAAATATATCCCAGGATAGTGCGGAGATATTTGCCGTTAATGTGCTGATACAAGAGGGAGAAACTTATCACATCAGCCCACATAAACTAGGACAAGAGGTCGATATACTTGTCATAGTGTTCCCAGACAATCACACCCTTAAGTTTAATGACATAAATACTGTGCCATCCATCACTTATTCATACTGATCGCTTCTTAGGCTTTTTAACACTTTTACTGAAAATGGACGGCAAGTGAACCACATAGGTTCCATTTTCTTTAAGCGCCATGATTATTTCTTTTCGATCGAGCAGGGTTTTGATGTTCAGTTCATATGAACCGGGACCCAGTATCTTTATGCTTTCAATCCTTTTGATGTCCCCAGTGCTTTTAACTTCCTCGGGGATCACGTCGGACTTTTCGTCAATATCTACTTTGCTTATCAGTTCATCTACATCAGATGCCTTTGGAGCAGCTGGCTCTTCACCAATCACATAGAGAAATTTATTCCAACCACAACTTGGACAACCACTTAGAATCTCAGGCGATCCGTCCCTGAACAATTGCCCGCACCGGGTACATTTATGTGGCATCTTTACCTCTATGATCGCACAGAAACCATTGCGCTGATAAAACCATGATCTCTTTTCAGCGTCTTCAGCTGATCCGCAGGTCCCACGACCGTCAAGCGGGTTTCTATAACTTTTTTACCTAGGAGCCTATCAAGAAAAGAGGATTTTTGTCTGCTAGGATAGCTTTCTATTTCTATGCCAACGAAGTCGTCTGGTGCAATCTCAGCCATGGTGGTCTCGATTAACTTCGTTTCCTCTTCTGGGGTTAAACCTCTCTCAAGAATGACGATGTTGCCTTTCCTAACCCCTTCCAAAATGAGATTTATCTTCTCCATGGAGGTCATGGTTGATATAAAGTCTTCTGATACCATATCTATCTGAACGCCTTGCACCTTAGTCTTTCTCTTAGTCTTCTTAGCCATTGTATCACCCAAAGTGGTTAGCTATTGCTTCATAGAGTTTATTCACGTTTAGCCCCTCCAGAGCAGAAATCGGAATTACAGGATGCTGTGGAAATGCGCTCTTTATCCTGGCTGGTGAGGCTTCCTGAAGGTCTATCTTATTGGCAATGATCAACAGGGGCAATTCTCGTGCTTCCATGTTGCCAACAACTGTAACATTTACCTGTGTGAATGGATCCTCTGTGGCATCCATGATCAACAAAATTCCATCCAGATCATCCAACCATTTGATCGCTTCGATAACGCCTTCTGTTGCCTCTTTAGCGCGACGCTTAGCCTCCTCCTCCTCTAACCCAAATGCCATGAAATCGTGAAAGTCTACTTTCGTCGCCAAACCGGGCGTGTCAACGATATCCAACGTCACAGTTGCATCATCGGCATTGATTATAACGCCCTCTCTTCTCCTAGCACGACGAGTCTCATGGGGAATCTCTGACACAGAGCCCATCACATCCCCGCTCCAATCCCGAATGATTCTGTTAGCCAAAGTGGTCTTTCCAGCACTTGGTGGACCATATATGCCTATGCGCGTCGCTCTCTTTTTGAATATCTTTTTAAGCCATGTTGGCAGAACGCGCTTGATGCCTTTTATTATGTCCATCTCATCCCCTCTTATACATAATGATACATAAAAATTTACATTATTCCACTTATATATCTCTATTGATCTAATGTGGTCGTGAACCCTTTTATATCTTTAAACCATACTATTAAGATGGCGTGTTGAAATGGAAACGAGAATGTCAGTGCGGGAAATCATGACTAGGGATGTGGTTACGGCTGAGAAGGACACGAAGGCATCAAAAGCAGGAGAGATAATGATAAAACAAAAAGTGGGCAGCCTGATCGTGACTGAGAAAGGTGAGGCAAAGGGTGTTGTGACCGAACGGGACCTCGTGCTAAACATTATCTCAAAGGACTTGAAGCCAAGTTCTATGACGCTGAAAGACATAATGACTCAACCACTTATCACCATTGAACCCGACGAAAGCGTTAGTGAAGCAGCACGAAAAATGGTTAGATTAGGTATAAGGCGCTTGCCGGTCATCGAAAATGGAAAACTAGTTGGTATTGTCACCGATACGGATATGATTGCAGTTTCTTCTGAGCTTAGTTATATTCTTTCGGATATCATCGAGATGAATCGGGAACACGTCTCATTTAACGAAAGTAAAAAATTAACACAGAGTATTTGTGAGAGATGTGGATGTTTTTCGGTGTCTTTAGAACTCGTAAACGGAACGCTTGTCTGTGATAGCTGTAAAGACGAAGGGTTTTAGTATAATAGGTAGGAGGAGTGATTGAAGACTATGAAGGTCCAAAACATAATGTCTAAGAATCCTGTATTTGTCAGAGATTATGAGTTTATGACTAGAGCGCGTCAACTGATTCGAGACTCACACTTCAGGAGCTTGCCAGTCATTGATAACGCTCGTAAAGTCACTGGAATGATCACAGAAGAAGACGTTTTAAAGATTACGTCAACAAAGTCAAATGTGACCGTCAAAGGATTTACCCGCGAGTGTCCGATAGTTACGCCCCTATGTAACATAAGAGATGTCGCAATGACGATGGCAAACGTCAAAATGGGTGGACTACCAGTAGTTAGGTCCTCACAAGATAGGGAATTGATGGGAATGGTCAGCATGATGGACATATTTAAAAATATTGATCTCAATAAGATTCCTAACAAAAAGGTAAAGGAAATAATGACCTCCGAAGTCAAAGTTTTTTCTCCTAAAGATCCAGTATCAAAGACATGGGCGAATATCCTAGAACTCGGATATTCTGGGTTCCCCGTAATCAAAAGTAAAAGAGAGATTGTGGGGATGATCACTCGCCAAGATATAATCAGAGCTGGTTGTGCTAGGAGTGGTAAGGAGTCTCCACCAGTAGAAAAGATAATGAGCACCCAGGTATACTCGGTTACTCCAGATGATACAATAAAAGAGGCTACATTAATGATGATGAAACATGACATAGGTAGATTGCCTGTTGAAAAAAATGGCAAATTGGTTGGCATAGTCGATAGATATGACCTGACAAAATCGGTGATAATATGAGAGGTTTTGATAGCACCTCTTCACGCGATAGAGGACCCGTAGAGTTCAAATCACGAGTTTCGTCTCGTCCTGGAGATGTGATGATGGTCGCATCCAAGGATGTGGTCAGCGTTCCACCTACTATGACGATCATGGGCGTCGTGAAAACGATGGTAACCTATGGCTTTCGGAGAATCCCCGTCGCAGATGCCGGAACGAATCGGCTCGTAGGAATCATTACATCTATTGACCTGATAGATTTCTTTGGAGGGGGAGAGCGATATAATCTGGTCGAGAATAAGTATGGTGGAAATTTGCTAGCTGCCATAAACGCTGAGTCTAGGGAGATAATGGAAAGTGATGTGGTAACACTGACAGAGGATAAATCCCTAAATGATGCATTGAACGCGATGATTAATCATAACACCGGCGGATTGCCCATTGTAGATTATAAGAATCAAATAACAGGCATAATCTCTGAGCGCGACTTCATGGGCTTGATCGCTGGGAAAAAGACTGGAAAATTCGTCAGTGAATACATGAGTGAGCGCGTGGTAACAGCTAACCCTAACATGTCTTTAAAGGAAGCGACTATAATCATGGTCAGTAACGTGTTTAGGAGACTGCCGGTCGTCGTTGATGGCGTATTATTAGGCATAATTAACGCAACAGATATCGTCAAGTTTCTTGGTAGTGGTGAAGTATTTAGCAAATTAATCACTGGCTATATAAACGATGCTTTTGGTTTGCCCATTAAGACGCTTATGTCCTCTGAAGTCGTCACCATAGAACCGAATGTCGACATTGGCAGGGCTGCCGAGATGATGATGAAAAAAGACGTTGGATCACTGCCTGTTCTAAAGGAAGGAAAATTGGTAGGAATAATCACTGAAAGTGATTTTTTAAGAGCGCTGGCTGAGTGATGTGTGGATATGAATGTAAGGGTGCCATGAGTTTTTTGGTATTTTGATATTCTCGATTTCTGTATTTTATGTAGATTGGGGCTTCAAAAACATTAAGCTCATCATCTGTCAATCTAAAAAATTGCTACCACCATAGTGAGAGAGCAAATTCCGGTGGCCTATTTTAAAAACGCCCCAATCCTATCC
>CAYZWV010000056.1:0-8862 GCA_964482255.1 uncultured Methanocellaceae archaeon | reverse complement strand
TGGCAGTACCATTTGGATAGGTAACTTCAATGAACACCGGAGTGTCCTTTTTCCTGTTTGACTCACCTGTGATGTCTGTCTTAAGCCTTAACACGGAGTCTTGTGCTGACGCTGTCAATGTGGAGCCTATAACCGTTATTGTTGCCTTTTGTTCCAACACTGTGCCAGGTATCGTAGCTTTAAATTCGTAGGTACCTGGTGCTGCTTCGTTGCCAACCACCGCATTCTGAGTACTCCATTTCATGCTGTAGCCTTTAGAGGCTGAATTATAATACACAGACTGTTTAGTACCCTTGGCTGGTTCAACCGTGATCGTTGGCGCTGCAGTCGCAGTGCCCGTTACTGTAACTTCATTTCCTTCCACTACCGTTGATGGCACAGACAGTGTGAGCGTCTTTGATACGATGCTGAAAGACTTCGTCGATATTGCATCCTTATTTGCAAGTACGACCTTTGCCTCGACAGTGTAGGCCTTTTCGGTGATGTCAGTGTCAAATGTAGTGACTGAGAACTTACCGTTCTGTACTTTATCTGTCAGCTCTGCACCTATTGGGCTCGCCCCATCATACACCTGAATCGCCACATTGTAGCCTTCCAGATTGGAAGTTCCGTTGATCGCTACAGTGTTTCCTCTGTATATGTTAGTGACATCCCTTGTGCCAGTTGTCCAATCATCTATCTGCAACGAAATAGAGGCGGGACTGAGATATAACACTGATGAAGCTGCAGTAACGACGTCTGCTATTTTGTAGTATCCCCCGTCTTCGTTTCTAGTGTACCATGTTGCTGGTGGAACAAAACTTCTTGAAACCACTGCCTTTCCTTCAACATATTCCAAGCAAGCGGATGTCTTGAATGGACCCTGAACTGTAACCGGGCCTACCTCCGGCGCAGTCACAGAAATGGATACATCCTCTCCAACATACACTATACCACCACTAGCCGGAACTGTAACAACAGCAGCCCATGTCGGTGTCACGAATGCGGCGAACATCGATAGGACCATTAGCGTCACTAAAAGCGTGGCTGTAATTTTATTCTTCATTATTTCTTTAACCCCCTTTTTTACTTTTTTATTTCTTGGTGAAGTGATACCTGCCCCCTTGACCGTGATCTGGTCAGAAAATCTCATTTACAAGAGACTTTGACCAAAAGACTTAATCTTCAGGTGACACTTTCCTCCCCAACTTAAAATCCTATTTGGTGAGCACATTATTTAAATGCTTTGCGGTTTAAATGCTTTGCGGTCATTTGGAACTATAAAACAAGAGGGCATCATAAAGAGGGCATCATACAATTTATAATATTTTTTATAATAAATAGATATAAAGTTTGCCAGAACACATAAATGAAAGAAATGAAAGGAAAATAAATCTCATTTATCTTCATATTCAGCATTTTCAAGATATAATTTAGTTCTGTTGGATGAAGATTTCATAAACTTCCGATCTTATTTGACAGGATATGATTTTCTGCCCTGACAAATTTTAGTCCAATCAAAACAAAAATAATGCTGATAAATATTTCGTATATAGTTTTTAATATTTTTACTTTAATTTAATTCCTTTTTAATTGACATAACTGCTATATTAATAGGTTGGATATTTCATGAAAAGCAAATATCGTCGTATCAAACTTCTCCCTGATCTTCCCCATATCATCCAGTTTTTTTATTCATTTTCCTAGAAATCAAAACAAATTGAACGCCCTATAAAGATTATAACAGATAGATCGAAATAGCACATTAAAAGCACATTAAATATACCATTTTATATCTGAAATTTTTTTTCTTAGTTTTGTATCTCATTACATCCTAATCCTTTCATTCTAATCCTTTGATTCAATACCTAACTCATCTCTTACTTCTGGAGTTATAATCAATTTTTTTCGTCATCAGTAGTCCCCAGAAATTAGTCCATAGTTCTAAATATGACGACCTAAAAAGATGTGCTTAATTTTTTGTTGATGATTTATAATTGGCTTTTTGTAGTTAATCAAGCAATGTATATAGCAGGTCTTCCTGGAATTGAAAGTCTCCTTTTATTATGCGGATCATAATCGGCATCTACCCTGACTTTTAAGCCAACCTCTCCTTCAATGAAGTCTTTTGCATCTATTAATATATCAGCTTCATTCATTTTCTTGATGCTTATTCTCTCGGATACTATCCTCTTAACGAACTCTGAGACGTCTTTGCTCCGTTTTCTCAATTCAACATCTTGCATCACTTCTTTCATAGAATCGCCGATGCTCTTATCAGCAGCCATCTCTAATACCTTCCATTTCCAATCCTCTGCAGTATATATGTATGCTGTTGATACGTTCTTTATTTTAGCTATGCTGATTATCTCGCTGATATCGTTTATTATGTCTTTGACGAAGTCCTCCCCCCTCTCGATGACATCATCGATGCTCTCTTCGTCGTAGGTTGGGTATTCTGCAAGAGAGATAAAACTCTCTCCACCCAATTTTTTCCATATTTCCTCACATATATGTGGCACGAAAGGAGCGAGAATCTTGGTCTGGGATATGATAAACCAATCCATCAATTCCCTGTTTTGCCCAGACCTTCTTAGATACCATCTCAAGTATCTCTGCATGTCAAAATAACCTCTCTGTAAAGCGGTTCTGAACTCAGTAGAATCCATCATTTCTATGGTGTCTTTTATCGCTCTGTTTGCTACGGAGATAAGCCATCTGTCGATGTATTTTATAGCACTGTCGCCCTGCCCATAATTCTCAATGGCAAAGTCATGCCACTGTTCTAGTTTAGATCCTATGGACTTCGCGAACTCGGTGTCCCAATTGGGATCATCAAGTCCTTCCCCACCGTACATCAAAGTCAATCTGGTGACATCTGCACCATACATATCATGAATCTGTCGCAAAGTGTAAAAATTGCCCTTTGATTTGCTCATTTTGAATCCATCAATCTGAATGAATCCATTGACGCCTATTCCAAGCGGCCAATATGTCTTCGAGAATATTGCTGCATGGTTAAATAGGCAGAAAGCGAGATGATTCTGTACAAGGTCTTTACCAGAATTTCTGAAATCGAAAGGATACCAATATTCAAACTCAGCCCTCATTTTTCTCAGTAGTTCAACAGGTATGCAGCTATCTCTTGCGATCTTCTCATCGTTTCCAACACCCATGAAGATGTAATCGAAAAATACATCTGTAAGTTTCTCAGCCACAATACCATATTTTTCATCTTCCATGTAATGGGCAATGGTATAGTATGCCATGTAGATCGTCGAGTCAGACAGGGACTCTATTACCCATTTATCATCCCATGGAAGCGTCGTTCCAAGCCCAAACTCCCTTGTGCAAGCCCAGTCTTTCAGCCAGTCGATGACATAGTCGAATTGCCTCCGAACCTTTTCAGGATATAGGGCTATGTTATCCAGGGCTTTGTGTGTCCTTTCTTTCCATTTTACATCCGAGTATCTCAAAAACCATTGATCTGATACGACCTTCACGATGCATTTAGTCAAGCATCTACAAATGACATCTTCCGATAGCTCATAGAATAATGTGGCCTTGTTCTCTCCAATAAAATCACTGACGATTTTTTCTTTTGCTTCAAAAACACTCAAATCGACATACTTTCCAGTATTTTCGTTTAATATGCCGGTATGGAATTCCTTCTTGTAAATTTCCTTTGTCGCCCCTTCTAGTCTTGGATCCTCTTGGCATGTTATCCCCATTTTTTCAACTATCTCTATCGCAGGATGCGCTCCATAACCAGGAACTTCGATCAACGAAATGGGTTCTATGTCCCTCACCAAAGTACTGGTTATCCCATATTTTCGTGGATTATTCTGAACGTCTTTCAGCGCAGCGTAGTCATAGGGAGCATGAGAGGGAACTGACATCACTATACCTGTACCTGTACCGGGTTTGACGAATATCGCAGGAAGAATTGGCACTTGTCCCCCAGTAACCTTGTTCGTGCAAAGTTTTCCTACTATACTCTCGCCTTTCAGGCTTTTGACAATTTTCACGGCGTGTTTTTGTGCTCGCAGCTTATCAACCATCTCCTCAGATATGATCCAACGTTCATTATCCACTAATGCTTCAACGTAGTCTGCATCTGGATTTATCCAAAGATTGGTGACACCAAAAGAGGTTTCTGGGCGATAGGTCGCAGTTGGCAACACTTTATCACCAAAATCGAACTTGATCAAGTACGTTTCCTCCGGTGTAATACTCTCCCCTTCAAGACGTGCATGGTCTCCCACCGGAGAGCTGCACTTTCTACACCAAACAACAGGATGTTCTCCTTTTGCGACATAGCCACCCTCTTTTAATTTCCTAAACTGCCACTTGATGAAAGCATCATAATGGGGATTCAGTGAAGTCGTAATGAAGCTCCTACGCCAGTCTATGCTGGCGCCAAGATTTTTAAGATCTTTCATCGTTTCTTTGGGAAAGAAAGATGTCCAATATATCGGGTCTGAAAAATTGTGTATCTCTTCAGTAGTAATGCCCATTTGTCTCAATATGTCTATTTGAGCTTTCTCGTTTTCTGCTATTCGTTGAGCAGCAGCTATTATAGGTGTGCCAGTGCAATGAAAAGCGAAGGGAAACAAGACATTATAGCCTTGCATACGCTTGTATCGTGCAAATACCTCCGCTCTCATCAAAGAAAACGTGTGACCTATGTGGAAGTAGCCATTCATATATGGATATGGAAAGTTTACAAAAAATTTCTTTTTAGAGGTATCTACCTCTGCTTCAAATATCCTTGATTTCTCCCAATCAATCTGCCACTTTTCCTCTATATGGCGATTCATAAAAGATTTATTCCACTCTACCCATCTTGATCAACGAATATAGGGGTATACCAGCTATCGAGTCCAATCCTTTCTTATCGATCATAACCGAAATTGCAAGAGGTTCCGAGCCCAGCTCCTCCAGCACCTCGATTGTCTCTTTCATCGTGGATCCAGTGGTGATCACATCGTCTATAATGATGCATTTTCTGCCTTTAACTTGGGCGAAGTTATTACTAAAAGTGCCCTTTACATCTTTCTGCTCAGATCGATGTTTGCTAGGAAGTAAGACCGCTAAATCAACTCCAAGCTCGTCCGCAACCAGACTAGCAAAGGGTATTCCGCTTAGTGCAACGCCTACAACTACATCTATATCATTATCTATAGATTCTAAGACCATATCGCTAAGTGCAGATGCGATATATCCCATTCTTTGTGAGCTGGAGCCTATTTTGCTCCAATCCACAAATATATCTTTTGGGGCCTCTTTAGTAGGGCGTGTGAGTAACCATGTGGCAGTTTCGCTTGATACATTAAGCTCATCGGCAATTTCTCCAGACCTAAGCCCCTTATTTCTCAGTTCCATCGCCTTTTTTACCAGTTCATCGATATCCATCTCATCTCACTCCTTTCTTTTTACCATCTTTTTCAATCTTGAGCCGCACACCGGACATGTGCTACCATTTGGAAAACATCTATTACATCCAATACAACGTTTTTCCCATATTAAAATATCTCGTATTCCTTTCTGGATGATCGGTTTTACCCGTATACCAAGTCTTGATGCCATATTTTGAATTTCGTAGTCGTCAGAAACCAGATATGTGCCATCTCCCATGTACTGAGGAGCTTTTGCTAGCAAATAGATATCTGTTCTTGATAAAGAATCGAAATCTCCAGTCCTCTGTGCCTCTTTCTCAACCAAACTGACGTAATGTTTTTCCGCTTTCTCAGTCTTCATACCGGCGTCTTTTGCAAGCTCAAAGAGCATGATGGACCTTTCATCCTTCAACTCCGTTATTATATCTGGCACCGTTATCAAATCTCCATCTACACGAAATCCATATATGAATACCATGGAATCCAATACCAATTTAGACATCACTTTCCAAGATGAGCAGTCACTCATAAATAAATTTAACCTAGCAAAGACGAAAACTATTATACATGCCACATTATAATCGATTTAGAGGTGAAAAGATATGGATCTCCCAATTGCACCCGTAGGCAGATTAATAAGAAACGCTGGAGCGAACAGGATCAGCGAGGACGCCTGTGAGGCTTTGGCGGAAGTATTAGAAGAATATGGACTTGACATATCAACAGAAGCGATCAAATTAGCGAAACATGCTGGTAGAAAGACTGTAAAAGCCGTAGACATCAAACTAGCGGCCCAGAGATTTTAAAACGCCAAGAAACCAAGGCTTGTAAGGGTCACAATTACGCCTGCAGCCAGCACTCCGAGAAGGACAGCAGGAAATGCATGACGGAATTTAATTCCAAACACAAAAGCTGCAGCACAACCAGTCCAAGCTCCAGTAACAGGTAAAGGGATCGCGACGAATAATGATAATGCAATGGTGCCATATTTTTCAAAGTACTCGCTGTGCCTGCGATGGGTTCGCGTGAACAACCAATCAAAGAACTTATCCCAACTATTGTAGCGCCTAAGTTTGTTTGACACTGGTTCTAGCCATAATAACAATGGAATAACCGGTATAAGATTTCCGATCACCGAAAGAATGTATGCTGTCCAAGGGTCAAAGCCATACATCATAGCAACAGGAATGGCTCCCCTGAGCTCTGATATAGGCATGGTTGCAACCAAGATAACTGAAACCCAGTCTGGGATTGACATTAGATTATCTCCATTTTGCCTTGTCTGACGACTCGGATATAAGCGTTTCCATGTCCAGTTTGCTTTCTTCGAGGAGGACATCATCGATTTTCGCAAAAGTCGCTGGATATTTTGGAACTGCAGTGCAACTTTTTTTGGCTGATGTGTATGCATCGAACGTCCCGATCCTTCTTGCCAGAGTGGTGATCTCAGATTTATCTGCTCCTATCAATGGATGATAGATCGGAAAATCGATGCCACAAAGCTCAGCAAGCATGTTTGCAGAGGTCTGGGATGCAACTTGTCCAAGCGAAGAGCCTGTGATGATGCCATGAGCGCCCTCTTTCTTCGCAATCTCCACCGCAATCCTATACATCATTCTTTTGCACAGTATGCACGTAAACTTCTTATCGCAATTCTCTTGAATAGCCAACAGATTACCTCCGTGAGGGATCTCATAGAATCTCATTGGAAAGTTTGGCGCCCAACGTTGCAATATATCGATGTATTTCGATGCATTATTTCGCATCTCTTCATCTGAAAACGGCTCGTTATTATAATAGAGAGGGATAATTTCACAGCCCCGCTTCATCATCAGCCACGCCGCAACTGGCGAGTCTATGCCTCCAGAGACCAATGCAATCATCTTTCCCTGTGTACCAATAGGAAGCCCCCCTGTTCCCTTGACGATCTTGGTGTAGATATATGCCTTGTCTGACCTAGCTTCGACAAATATTTCCCTATTTGGTGCACTCAGATCTATTTTAGGGGCCATTGCCTTCACCCTGTCGTACACGGCATCCCCACATGCAACTCCAATATCCCTGGTTGAGAAGTCATGGACTCCTGCCTTGCGGGCACGTATGGCAAAGGACTCCCCCGTCCTGATGATCGCCTCGCCAAGCTCTGCAGCTACTCTCGCCATCGACTGAAGATCTGGTTTCGTGGTGATCACAGGGCTAGTCGATACCACACCAAAGACATTAGCTATTACATCGGCGATGCTTTCGTCAGAGGTATGAATGAAAACCCTCCCCCAGTCTCTTCTAATAATAGAGAATTCCTTATCATTAAATTCAAGCATAGCTTTTATATTATCGACTAATATGCGTTCATGTCTTCCTCTAGTGCGATCGCTCTTAAGCCCTATCTCACCATAGCGGACCAATATCGCATCATAATTGAGTTTCATCCCTATATCATATCCTCTTTAAAACGTTTAGCTTTTCCGAAAGATAAAAAGCCAATGATGATCTATGGAATGTCATGAGCATGAAAATTGATGAGATTCTAATCACCAAAGCAATAGTTGAGGATTTCACGAATGTTTTTTTAGATTATACCGAGGTAGATGTCGCCATAGCAGGTGCTGGACCGTCGGGTATGGTAGCAGCTTATTATATTGCAAAAGAGGGGGGGAAGGTTGCAGTCTTTGAGAGGAAATTGAGCGTTGGCGGCGGAATGTGGGGCGGAGGGATGATGTTCCCTCGCATCGTGATACAGGATGATGCAAAACACATCTTAGACGATTTTGAAATCAATTATTGGAGATATAAAGAAGGATATCTTCTTGCAAATTCTATAGAAGTAGTAGGGAAACTGGCAAGTGAGACGATAGCAGCAGGCGCTGAAATATTCAACCTGATAAGTGTAGAGGATGTCATGATCAGAGAGGGTAAAATAACGGGGGTAGTCATAAACTGGAGCTCCGTCGAACTTGGGAAATTACATGTGGACCCGCTGTGCGTTCGCTCTAAAGTAATAATAGACGGAACTGGTCATGATGCGGAGATATGCCGCAACATCGAGCGGAAGATGCCGGATTTGCTAAAGGTCGTCGGGGAGAAACCGATGTGGGCAGATGTCGGCGAACGCTCCATCCTAGAGAACACCAAAGAGATTTGCCCCGGCTTGATTGCTATGGGGATGGCAGCCAATACCGTAGCGGGGGGTCCGAGGATGGGTCCCATATTTGGAGGAATGATGCTCTCAGGCGAAAAAGCTGCCAAGCTAGCTCTATCCAAACTTTAGGTCACGAACGAAAAGTATCAAACGATGGTTTAATGATTGAGAATAATTTGAACCCCATATGATTAATATGTTAGAGAATGCTTAATATATATGTTAGAGAATATATTTATTGAATTGCAGCCATTGTAATCTTCTTATTTTTTACATTATATTAAGGACTTTTTTGAACAAAGAAATTTTGAACAAGACAGATTTTTATGGCCCATTAGCGAAAAC
>CAYZWV010000055.1:0-9123 GCA_964482255.1 uncultured Methanocellaceae archaeon | reverse complement strand
AAGAGACTAAAACTAAATGAAGGGAGAAATCCCTTCTACAATTTTTTTTATTTTTTTTGTTTTTCGAGTTTTATTAGTGATAACTTTATCAGCTTTAAATCATGTTGCAACAATTTTTTTCACATATTAAAATGACTAAAGCCAAAGTATTGAGATGAATTTAGCACTAAATTCACATAACAGTCAAAAAGTAGTATCCATTCTATAAAAGATGGCAAAAATAGAAAAGCTATCGCTACTGAATCAAACAGAGTTTTTTTTCCATTAGAATGGGAATCTAAAAGAGCCCATTGGGCAAACAAACCACTAAGAGAAAATTTCTATAGAGGGAATAGCTGGATAAGACTTGTATGAAATATTTTTGGGGATCACTTCTCAGAAGATATATTGGGTTTATAAGGGTGTGCAAATAGATTGCACGGCGCTACAACAATGCCTGATAGAGAGTTTATTATGAAAAACTCGAGAGCTTTTTTATATCATCATTGACCTTTTTTAGCCACATCCCTACGTTGCTTTGCTGTGTATCCAGTCGCTTTTAACAGGAAATCACGAAAACGCTTGTTAGTATCAAGGATCGTTTTCTCATCTACACCTAAATTCGACTTGGTATCGACGAATAACTTCTTATTTGCCCATACTGTCATCTGTTTAATTGCACCGTAACTCAAGGTGTATTTGCCGTCTACCTCGACTATCTTAACCGAAAAACAATCCTTTAGGGCCGTAAGTATTTGGTCCTTATTAGGTTTGTAACCCCTTTTAAAGGTGTATTCTTGGATTTTGTCACCCCAAATCTTTTTTATGTATAGGTGTTCTTCTACATGACTCATATATTTTATGTTATGGGCCCGTGGCTTAGTCTGGATATAGCACCGGCCTTCTAAGCCGGTGGTCGGGGGTTCAAATCCCCCCGGGTCCGTGGTAGTCATTGGGAATACACAAAGAGGGATTAAAAAAATCGGCGATAAAAGAGTGAAGATAGGTGCATTTTGGAATATGTTGCCAATCGACTTAATTTTCATCGCAGGCATTTTGTTGAGAAAACATATTCCTAATCACTAACTCTTTTCCCACAGCATCATTATACTGCAACATCGTCCATTTCTATTGTCAGTGTCAACATAGGAAAAAAAATCACCAGATTTTAATTCTTCCTATTGGCATAGATGCCCAGCTCATATTGAAGTATTAAATCTTGCTATAAACCTAAGCATAACTGAATTTTAACTCATAGTAAACACGGCGATGAAACTCATTACTGGAGTTTTTACAACTCCAAATATATCTATATCCTCTATCTATTTTTTTTCATTTTTCATATAAATATAGCTTTAGTTCACGTTGATACTTTCAAATTCTGAGATTCCTCGCAAAAACGAATATCGCCAATGCAAGAGCTGCAACTATGATAGATATCGCTAGCCCCCCTCCCATAGAGATAATGGCGTTTACAGTGCTTGCTAGTTGGGCCGTTCGATGTGATCCAAAGACTAGGACGTCTTCAGCGAATTCAGTGGCCATTCCTGCTTGCACAGGCTCCAGATCCTCTATTGCCTCATCGGTCATTTCTCTGATCGTGTTGATCAACTCAGCATGATCGATTCTGGTTCCAATGAAATTGCTTCCGCCAAAATTCACTGCATGTGTGTCGGTTGTCATAACTTCCGCTTCATTTACAGGAAGCGCTTTAATGATGGCATCTCTTAAGCCAAGTACCATGTTATTGCCATCGATTAGTGCGTAGGCAGTTTTTTGTCCAAGTACTTCAACGACTGCAACCTTTATTCCAAGTGCACCAATTCCTTTATCTTGTGAGTGCATAGGATTCCTTTTAGAGACGCCCAACCTAATTCGAGCATTTTTGGTTGCCAATAATTTTTCTGTAACCTCCGAAGAGGCTTTTATGATTTCATATGAGGTATGGCTTCCAGGATTTATCACGTTTGCATATGCTTTAGTGCAATTATGTGCATCTATGAGCGCAGCGTACTTGGCTCCTTTAACTCTCGCCTCTGCCATAGCCATTAATCCAACTGCGAACTCTATGTCTTCCGTAGGATCTGGACATTGGGATGATGTGAGCAATACGGAATCACCAAATCGCTGACCCAAAATGGTTGTATTGCCTTTTTTTATCCTAATAGACTTGGTTCCTATATCTGTATATGCCACATGGTTTAACGCCTTCTTTGCGGCAGATATTACCTTTGGTATCTCCTCAACGGAAACCAAGTTAAAATCATGATATGCAGTACCATGTGGAACGAAGACCATCCCATCCAAGTTTTCTGTCATCATCATAGGCAAATTCCCGCCGCCGATCTCCCCCATCAATCCAGGATGGACATTAGGAATCACCAATGTTGCCTTTTCTTTATCATCTCTCTTAAAACTTAGAACTGTGACAGGCGCGTCCACGAATTCTCCCATCTCTCTGAAAAAATCTTCTATCCCAGATGGTCCATCAGCCGTATGAGTGATAAAACCCTTGATAAGATCAAGACCACCCACTCCAAATGCTTTTTTCATCGGTGCATCGATATATCTTGCAAATAAGTAGGATGCGAGGACAAATATTATGCACCCAGAAATCAAATTTGTGTAATGGACCACGCTATGGGTGTATAACCCAAGAAAGACCCCCCCAAAAAGTGTTTGGAGTGAAGCGGGGGTCATCATTTTCCATGGGTTATTGCTTGATACAGATAGCAATATGAGCATTCTAATTGCAAAAACGATGCCCAATGCCATTATGTAACCCTCAAGCGTTGCTGAAAAAAGCGCTCCAGTTATGCAGAAAATTCCAATGACGATGGTTCCTATAAGGGCGAGCAATGAGGATCTGTTAAGCGTCATGTTCCCGCCAAGTGTCCTAGTGAGGGGTGAGGAGATCAATGCAGAGATTATTGCGGGTATGCCTATCAGAAGCAGGCCTGCCCTGATATCTGACCACCACCCGTAATCGAAGCTTATGCCTATTATGAGAGAGAAAAGTAGCAGAAAAAGAATGGAATATGTCCATTGTGGCGCTTTAAATAAATACTTAGATAGTTCAGCAACCCGGTCATCCACATCCTTTTCCATAGAGATCACTTGTCTTTCAACCTTGTCTTTAAAATCTCAAGAGTTCCGTGATCACCATACCACTTTTTTTGGTTGTGACCAATCGATTTTTTGGAGAAGAATGGTGCATCTACCACTAATGTCTCATATTCACCGCCTTCTCCAGCAATAGGTACACCATACCTCTGGCTTAAAATCTTTAAGTTTTCTATTGTTTTTTCATCCATCTTTTGACCCAACCAACTTTCATTTAAACCAAAAGCAGCTACATGCGTTATAAGAATATCCAAAACTTTGATCATCTCTCTGAGTAACACCTCCGAATCCTGATGCCAGAGTGGTGCATATATCTTAAGACCAATTTGATTACAGGTTTGCTCTACGCGTGATGCTTGATATTCTGACTCTATCGCACCTAAAACGACGCCCTCCACATCTACTTTCTGTAGTGCTCTCTCCAAGTCTTCCAATTCAAGCTCTTTTTCACCAGCCGATTCTTCGACTAATAGGGGAATTCCGCTTACTTTTGAGAACAACTCTGTCAGATGGATATTTGGCGTGTGATACATATACGAGTTCGGATTTTGGGATTTTATCGTAATAAGATCAGTTATCTTATGACCATCTTGGAGTGCCTTGTACATAGCGAAGACAGAATCCTTTCCCCCTGAAATGAGTGCTGCTAGTTTCATATAGTCTCATGAAAAAATCTTTCGTATCTTTCTTTCATCTGACTCCAGTCTGGTAGGTTGGTCTGGGTCCCCCTCTTTTCCACAACAAAGGATGCAACCGTAGCTCCAATTTTCCCACAGACCTCCAGGTCGTAACCTTTTACAAATCCGATTAGAAATCCAGCTCGATATCCATCGCCTGCACCAGTTGGATCTACCGAACTCACTTGAATGGGGGGGATTTCGATTCGTTCATTCGCATATATCCTGCTACCTTCTGTACCATATGTAACAACCACTGTCCCAACTTCATCTCTAATATCTGAGAGTGATTTAGTAATTATCTTGCATAGTCGTTGAATCTCATGTCTATTTGCAAATAATATGTCAGTCTCACGGAGTATTGATTGTAGCTCTTGGGCAGAGTATTTCACCAGGTCCTGTCCAGGGTCAAATGAAACGATTTCTGCCATACGAGCCATTTTTACGTTAAATATGGGATTAGCGGTAGCTATGTGAACTATCTTTGCTTTAGGGACATCCAACTCTGGAAAGCGATCTGATGCCCCCCAATAAAAATAAGTGATCTGGTTTTGATTTTCGTCGTTAAATATGTAGCACCTCGCCATTTTTTCTCCCTCAAATTTGACTAGGTGATCCAATTTAACGCCTAAATTTTCCAGATGAGTTTCGTAGCCTGAATGGTTGAAATCCATGCCCACGGGAGCTGTAAGTTCGCATTTCCAGCCCAAACTTACAATGGCTGCAGCGATATTAGCGGCTCCGCCGCCATAAAACCGTTCGTAGTCAATAACATAAGTGGATGAATTCACTTCCGGAAAGCTTGGGATGCTGAAGATGTAGTCCAGGGCCACATGCCCGACGACTAAAATTTTTTGCATCAGACCACTTCGCTGACATCCACTACCTGTAGGGGGACATTTCTCAATGCTTTCCCTATCAATAATTTTGCTATGCGAGATGCGTGCTTTTCGTTTTCAGCTCTAAAAACCTTGGTCCCGAATGTTAATCCAACCAGTGCGGTGTCTGCAGATTGGAATACGCTATCTAATTCCTCCCCACATGCTGGACATGTCGTCGATCCAACCTCTATATCTACATAATCTAATTTTGGATTCAATCTTTTTCCAGCTTCAGAGACAGCTATGCTCATTGCATCATTTACGCTTCCAACATCTCTTACCAGCCATGCAGCCTCTAATGTGACATAATAGTCCATCTTTTGCCTCTTTTGTCTTCTTTGGTTACGATTGGGATGGATTTCCCTCCATGCTTGCTTTTTCGAGTTCGAATGTCCACGAGAATGGGGTGTTCAATGTCATTGCTGACCAACAATGCCACTCCGGGTTGTAATCTCCTTATCTCTTCTTCCATCCCAGAATAAAATCCTTCAAGCCCTTTGCTGATAGCCCTTAGGTCATTTGGATTAGTCACCTTGAGAATGATCTGTGTATTACACTGCGATAAAACGTTCTTATCAATGCGCGCTGGTCTCTGTGATACAACCATGATGCCCAGACCAAATTTTCTCCCCTCTGATGCTATGGTCCGAAGAATGTTACTCGACACGCTTTTTTCGAGACCTTTCTCTGGACAGAAATTATGTGCCTCCTCTACTACGAGCATTGCTGGTGGTATTTTTCCCCTTTTTCTTGCTTGGAACAGTTCATTACAAAGACGTGCAACTATTATGCCCTGGAGTTCTTGCGTTACACCTCCCATATCGATGATCGACGCTCTTCCCCTTTTAATTAGCTCATCTGTTGTTGTTGGGCTAGAAGATAGTATACCCGTTTCACGTAGAGATTCTAATGCATTGATCACGTTCCATTTTGCCTTGCTCTTCTCTTCCTTACAGAAATCTATAATGTCATCTATGGTGTACAGTTCTATCTTTTCCTTTACTCTACTGACGGCTTGGTGCAGAATCCCCATTTGTATATTAGAATCTATGGCGAGCATTTGGGCCAAGGACTTGGCACTGAGATTGATCTCATCCAAGCGGAACACTTTATCAGCTTCTTTATTTAATGTCAAATTCGCAGGCGTATATACGACAACTTCTGATCTATAGTTTTTAGGAATTATACCAAATCTTTCCGCTCCTTCCAAATCTGTGTTCTCATACCTCAGAGATACATATTCACCATGTGGGTCGATGATCAGAAGTGGAACATCATGCTCAATCAGTTCTTCGATTATGACACCTGCTGTGTATGATTTCCCGCTGCCAGTTCTTGCCAAAATGGAGCAGTGCTTTTGTACTAGTTTGTTCACATCCAAGTGGACCGGCACATCATGTCCCTGTAGCAATCCGAGATAAACTCCATCCTGAGCGAGACCAAGCGTGCTCTGCACCAACTCCCTATCTGCTTCATATACCCTGTCACCCGGAGAGAAAGGCGTCTTTGGCGCCATGAGCATACCTTGGGCATTCCTTGATCCAATTACGTTTGCCTTTGCTACAATTTTTTCATCTGCGCTTCTTACTTGGATGCTCTCTGCGGCACTAATGGCAGTGTCAAGGGAGTAGACCTCACTAGACCGGGTGACGGAGATAACCTGTGCTAGTACCCAGCCATTTGATTCATGCCATACCTTCACATAACCTGTGCGACTGATAACTTGACCGTCAGCAGCGGCAAATTTGAAATCAAGCGACCCAGTCTCTCCGAATATGACTCCAATTGGGCCTCTGAGCATTACAATACCTCGTTTATTATCTCAGGGGGTGCGCCAGCAAGCTTTATGAGAGCCTCAGCCTCTAAAAAGTGCAATCCACCTGGAAAGACCATGCTATGAAGGTATTTTCCAAAATCATATTTATGCAATCGCTCTACATAATCTGCTTTCACCATGGGATCTTCTGAGCCAGCACGCGATATACCGACTGCTATCCCATTTATTACTCCCTCTTCTCTCACACTCTCAACCATGAGTAGAAGTTCGATTGCTTGATTTATCGTCATATAATCTTCTTTTATGTCCATGAATAGTAACGTATGTAAATTATGTTCCTTGTTGGCTTTAATTGTATCGTAAGGCGCTTCTGATATTTGTTTTTTGTAGGGAAATGCAACCGTTGCAGACTTACCAAATCTATAGTTCTGCAATCCTGTCAATCCACATACGGCAGAGTATATTGACGGTCCATGAATGATTCGGGTCCGGATACCCTGATCTATGGCTCTAAGCCTAAGGTCTACATGTGTTGTTGCAATCATGGAGTCGCCACTCGATAAGAAGACCACTTTTTGATCTTTCGCACATGATAGGATTTGATCTGCCCTTTCAACATCCTCCCTATCGACCACAATTATTTTTTTCCCGTACAAATGTTCCATGGCTTCGAGTTTAGCTCCTGTCAGCGCAGAGGTGTAGAATTCAGCAAAAACGATGTCGGCATCTCTTATCGCCTCAAGACCCTTCAGCGTTATATCTTTTTCGTCGTATAATCCTAGACCGATAAATGTAAGCATTTCATCACTTCACTACATTTGTGAATGTTTGCTTTCAATAACTTACTTTTTGTATAGATATTAAATTGATTGACTTATTAATAATTAAACTATGTAAATAGATGTGTTTAGGACAAATAGAACTACCCCTTTACTTCTTATGGAAAACTAATCCATCAATTTACAAATATGTTCACAAATATTCACAAGTTGTGGGCATGTGAATACTAAAATAAGGCATCATATACCCATTTAATGCGTAAAAGGAGGATTTTAAGGCCATAATCGCTTTTTAATTTTTCTAAACCTCTGTTTCAGCTGAAAAGTATATATAGGGGTTGCATCTTACTATTCACATGCTGTTCACAAAACAGCTTCACATCTAGAGGGGATGGGACGCCAAAAAGGGGGTGCTTGATGAAGATAAATCTTGAGATCGTTGATGATAATATGAAAACCACCGTCACATTTGAGGGCGATCTCGGCAAAAAAAGGGTCCTTCATCTAATTGAAGCTCTGGATTTCCAGCCTACATCCACCAATACGTCTACGTCTAGCACCCTCCCTAATTTTTTGGATATAAAAGATGAGAAGTTGACGGTCAAGGAAAGACTGAGGCTATTTTTAAGGTACGAGTACCCGAAGGTCTGGTTCACTTCTATAGAGGTGCGAGAGCATTATCAGCGCGTTTTCGAAAAGATACCCTTAAGCACTGTTTCCACCTATTTGGCAAGAATGTACAGAGAAGGTATTCTAGATCGCAGGGGCAACCGAGTTCAACGGGAGTACAGGTTTATCTATGGGGAGTCAGAAGACCAAAAAGTAGCTCAGGGTATGTCATTACATCTCTAGTTTTATTATTCATCAATGCCATCTATTCTTGAGGCCATATTGTGAGATCTTCATGTGTTAAGGTTCCAAAGTCAAATGGTGAAACCCTTCGTAAAAAACTGATCGAAATTGGCGCTATGGATACTGCCCTAAGGATCAAGTCAGATGACAGATTTTTATATATTCCTCTAGTGGATAGGTCACTTGCGCCCGCAGGAGCGAAGTTAGCCATTGAGCAATTTGATGCTATCAGAAAACCAAAAACAATAGAGGAAATTCTTGGGTTTGCGCCATCCTATGAGATTATCGGTGATATCGCGATCCTTCTAGAAGCAAATGTTGAAGTTGGCAAAGCAATTCTAAAGGTACATAGAAACGTGAAAACGGTTCTAGTTGCTCTTTCGCCAGTGGAAGGCGAATTTCGTGTACGGCGTTACAGGGTAACCGCTGGTGAAAATCGAACTGAGACGGTTTACAGGGAGCATGGTTGTATGTATGCCCTGGATCTTCAGCGCGTGTACTTTAGTCCCCGTCTGGCAACGGAACGCGCCAGAGTTGCCGCTCTGGTCGGACCAAAAGAAACGGTCATAGACATGTTTGCCGGTGTCGGCCCCTTTTCCATTTTGATGGCCAAGCGCGCCAAGCACGTAGTTTCAATAGACAAGAATCCAGATGCGATCCTTTTTCTGCGCAAGAACATGGATCTTAATTCTATAACTAACATTAGGGTCATCAGTGATGATGTGCATGAGATATCATTCGATCTAAAAGGTCAAGGAGATAGAATCATCATGAACCTGCCCCATAATGCACAAGAGTACTTAGATGATGCTATGGTCATGGCAAAGAATTTGTCGAAAGTCCATTATTATGACATTCAGCCCGAGAATTCATTTGAAGATTCCCTTAAGACTATCAGGGAAGCTGCAGCAAGCAATGGTCGAAAGATCAAGGTCCTAGGCATAAAAAAGGTGCGATCCTATGCCCCTAACAGTTATAATATATGCGTTGACTTTCAGGTTATGTAAAATCACAATTCTTAAGTTAACTTAGGAGGGATATTTTATATTAAAGCC
>CAYZWV010000054.1:0-9242 GCA_964482255.1 uncultured Methanocellaceae archaeon | reverse complement strand
GCATGCAAAGCAACTATCTTTACCACCGCTCCAGGATGCGACGACTTTTGTCATAGTATCAAATTTAATTTATTTAGGGTGATTGATTATTATTGTTTTGGTTTGGTTTACTGTGATCTCATCTTACCAATTTTTCTTGAGAGCATCTCATCCAATCAATCTTGAGAGCATCGTTAAGCATTTTATTTATTAAATTAAGTTAATTTCAATTATACGAAATTTTTTTAAGTATCGTGAATTCAACCATTGATGGAGAGAAGATGAGTTCAATAATCACGCTATTAACCGATTTCGGAGATCTGTATCCTGCGGTGATGAAGGGCACAATTCTAAGGGTCGATCCAGATGCCAAGATCGTTGATATATCTCACAACATTCCTCCTCAAAACATCAGGGCTGGTGCCTTTGCATTGATGTACGTTGCCGGACGATTTCCAGAGGGGACGATCCATGTTGCAGTGATCGATCCTGGTGTAGGTACTGGGCGCCGTCCAATCGTTATCAAAGGCAAGCAAATTTTCGTGGGACCTGATAATGGCTTACTTATTCCAGCTGCACGTAGTATGGGGGACTTTACGGTATATGAAATCCCTTCGGAGATGTGCACCCCTCCCATCAGCTCCACGTTTCATGGTAGGGATGTTTTTGCTCCGGTGGCTGTACGCATATCCAAGGGACATGATATCTCTGAATTCAGGAAAATAGATGATTTTATTGAACTCGACTTTGGTGAAGTTTATGCGTCAAAAGAATCTTTACGGGGAGAAGTAATATATATCGACGATTTCGGCAACGTCATCACCAATATTACAGGATCGCTAGTCCTCGAGAACATAAGTTACGGAGATAATGTGGAGTTATTCGGAAGGCAAATCCCCTTTGTCATGACCTACGAAGAGGCTCCTTCCGAGCTTATAATGATCGGAAGCCATAATTTTCTTGAGATATCGGTTAAAGGAGGTAATGCGGCAAAGTTATTCGGAATGGATATTGGGGATGTTGTTCACATGACCTTGTGCAAATGACCTCAAAACAATAGAATAGTATTTTAAGCAGGTCAGGCAATTCTTCATGGGTGTTTTTTATGTTTGGCATAGAATTTGTACCAGACGTACCTTTGAATAATCTCGTCAATCACTGCATTTTAGCTGAAAATCATGGATTTGATGCAGTTTGGATAACGGATCACTATAACAACAGGAACGTCTATGCTACGTTAGCATTGGTAGCTGAAAGGACGAACCGAATGAGAATTGGACCGGGAGTAACAAATGCATATCAAGTCCATCCTGCACTGACGGCTTCTGCCATCGCAACCATCGATAATATTTCCAATGGAAGAGCTATGCTCGGCATCGGAGCCGGTGATAGAACCACGTTAGCATCATTGGGCATCCCGATGGACAAACCCGTAGCAAAGCTGAGAGAGGCAGTAGAGATCATCAGACGTCTCTTGTCAGGAGAACGCCTCTCTTTCCAGGGAGATTTCTTCAAGATCGAAGGGGCCAAACTATCGTTAAAATGCTCAGAGATACCCATCTATATCGGTGCCCAAGGTCCTCTCATGCTTAAAACTGCCAGTGCCGTAGGAGACGGCGTATTGATAAACGCATCCCACCCTCTGGATTTCAAATATGCGATCCCTCAAATTCAAAAAGGCTCTCCGAAAGCAGGTTTTGATATAGCTGCCTATGCCAGCTTTTCTGTGGATTCAGATGAAGAAAAGGCTAAAAAAGCAGTGATGCCCGTTGTGGCTTTTATCGTAGCAGGGTCCCCTGAACCCGTCCTGGAAAGGCACGGCATTGATCCCACAAAAGCAGGTGTAATTAAGAGTTCGTTGGCTAAGGGAGACTTCAAGACGGCTTTCGGTTCTGTCACGGATCCTATGGTGGATGCCTTTTCTATCTATGGCTCACCTGACCACTGTATCCAGAGGATTAGAGAGTTATATGGGATAGGAGTGACACAGGTGGTCGTAGGCTCTCCTATCGGGCCTGATGTGTCAGCCTCTATCAAGCTCATCGGCGAGGAAATCATAGGGGAGTTTAGTGGCTTAGGTTTGAATTTAGGGTAGGGACTCTCAGACCAGTGGATGATTTATCCCGATCAATAGAGACATACCTACGGATAGGATGTCATCACATCAACTTAGTGAAAAACTTGGACAGGGATAGCACCATTTTTATAAGTATGAAAAACTTTAGGGTTTTAGGTGAAAATCTATTCTAAACTAAAAGGGAGGCATAAACAATGGAAAAAGTGAGATTTTTTGGTTTCATCCTTTTGGGGATCGGCGTTATCGTCTGCATGGCCTATGCACTGTATCAGTTCGTCCAAGCGGCAGACGTACCTACGGTCATCAGGCTGGGAGTCGTGGTCATACTGGTGGGAATAGGGTTTCTGTTGCTTTCGGTAATCAAAGAAAGGTTTGAGGAGGAACAGGAGGCAAAATAAAATGTTGATAACAACCTCAGAGAAAATCGAGGGAAAGAATGTTATAGAGACCTTGGGTCTGGTCAAGGGAAATACCGTCAGAGCAAAATGGATCGGAAAGGACATTTTAGCTGCGTTGAGGAATCTCGTAGGAGGAGAGCTGAGAGAATACACAGAGATGTTGAATGATGCGAGAGAAGAATCCATCAATAGAATGGTAAAAGATGCAGAAAAACTGGGAGCAGACGCAATCATAAGTATGAGATTCATGACATCGCAGACGATGAGTGGGGCAGCCGAACTGCTGGCATATGGCACTGCAGTGAAGTTGGGATAGTGAATAGCATAAAATAATTAATTAAAGAAATCATCCGAGATAGTCTTTGGTTAGTTATAGTGTTACTTGGATCCCGGGTACAAGATTATAACGTGGTCTGGGAATTTAATGAAAAGATTGGTAAGTGAACTGTGAGTTTTGAGGAAATTGAGTAAAGAACGAGTTAAAACGCCTTGTGGTTTATCGTAGGCGACAGAATCTTTCGTTTAAGTATTTTTAGTTTCTCCATCAGTTACTCAATTCCGACGGATTTCTTCTGAAAAGTTTTGCCTTGCCAATATGCTAGTTTCAGCCTTATTTTTTTTTAAAAAAGATTATAATCTATTGAATTACAAATAAATAGAATCAGAATGTATGATCTAGATGAGGTAAAAACATTTGAATGTCTCTGTTGCGGTGAGTGTTGTCAGAGTTTTCTTTCGGATGGATATAGGGACAAAAAAATTGGAGAATTTGATGAACAGCGTCCTTTTATTATTAACCTAAATAGACTATATCTTCCTTTTTTTGATTGGGAAATTGATGATTTTTTACAGGAGCTAAAAAAAATAAATTCAACGAGAAAAATAGTCCTTGGTAAGGTTTCCTTTGATTTGAAGAGCGAAAGAACAATTGTACACAATTACACATTAGATGGACAAGATTGTCCTTTTCTTTCCAATAATAAATGCAATATTTATGAAAAAAGACCAATAATATGCAAGCAATTTCCTTGCATGTACGATTTAAGTTGGCTTACATCGAATCAAGAGATAAAACTCTACGAAAATACAGCATGCAAATTTGAAAGAGAGAATAAATTGAAATATGATCTTTTTAAATATCTTTCTAAAAATCCTCGTGATAGGGTGGGGGCATCAGTAAGTGAAACTACTGATTTTTTAAAAAAAAGATATGGAGATTCTTTTTTCTATAAGTTAGAAAATGTTGCGTATGGCATACGTTCAACCACATTTCTGATCAATTTAGAGAAGGAAGGCAAGATTAAACTAGCCAGAAAGGGGTATAACTTAAAATATTTACTAAAAAGAATAAATAATTCAGACGCTATCGGCTTCTCAAAGTTATATGAGGAAATTACAGGAAATCCACGAAAATCAATTTATGATATGAATTCTACAAAATCTTATTTTAACAAATAATGGCTTAAACGGGCTTAATCCCCTACCCCATCCAAACTCTTGGGATATCTCATTTCACATTTGCGTTCTGTGGTGTTTCTCTTTTCAGGTAGTGGCAATGTTTTGAAGTGGCAATGTTTTGACAATGTATATTTAAGGGGTTTAGTGTAATAGATAAAAACATAGAATCTCAAAGAGAGATAAATAAAGAAGACAGACACCTAAATTGACAAGTTGGTTTACAAGTTGTATGGGATGACTGATGAGGAGATTAAAATATAGAGGGAAGTCTACGATCATTTGGCTACTTGTCGGTATTGCTTTGTTAGTGGTATTCTTTGTAAACTACTACTTCAACTTTTCTCAGCTAATAACCATATTTGTACCCGTATTACTAGCTTTTTCACCTTTTTTAAAAGAGCTGGTGGATGAATTTAGGGAGAAAAAATCCAGAGAAGTGAAAATCAATCAAGAAATAGAAAAAATTGGAGATTATCTGAAGGCGCATTTTTCATTTAAGTTAAACCCAGTAGAGATCGAAGACTTTGAAGATGAAGATGAGATATATTCCCAGCATATCAAAGCAAATTTCAGCGGCGTAAATGAAGTGGAAGTAAATTCTATCCTATTATGTTTTTTCTGCGATCTATGGGATAAGAGCAACTCCACCAAAGAACATGAAAAAATACAGAAATATTCTGCTACTATAGGACTATCTTTTGCAGAAATCAACGACAAAACAAATGTTTTTCTCAAAGTCTTCTCTGCTTTTAATTCCGATAAAAGATATGATTCACTCAAACAGATATATGAAGAAGACATCGATAATCTTCAGGTATTGAAGAATTTTGCAGAAAGATACCTCAAAGAACTATCCTTTTTTGAGATAAAAGAGATCCTAAGCCAGTCTGAAAATTTGAGACAAACTTTAATCAAACTCATCAAAGAAGGGGAGCTATCAAGTTGGGGGATAACTAATGAGACTATGGAAAAGCTTGAAGCTGACCTAAGAAGAGAGATCGACTACTCAAAAACTTTCCTGGTAATGGGAAACAACCTAAGCGATGAGCTTAGGAAATACCTTACATCTCAACCAGGTCTAACAGGATGGGCTCCTAGCACAAGGAACATACCAAATACTAGAAAGTATAGTGCATATGTTGTCAAACCGAGAGGTGTATTTCCCAATGCAAAAAAACTTCTTCACAAATTGAAATCCATAAATAGAGATGCTGAAGAAACTATTCTATTCGTAATCCCATTAGATTTTTTGAATTATGAAAGCTATACCTTACCATCGAATCAAAGTTTCAGTAACAAGAATCTAAAGAGCTGTTACGAGGCAATTAATTGGTTTAGGTCAGGTTATGAATATTCAGATAATGATATTTGGAACGTGATAGGCAGATCTAACATAACCACACATGAATTATTATCGTTAGTACCATTCAACATATTTTGTGAAGGAATCCTGCCCTGTGAGCAGATTTTTATGATAAAAAATTACAAATCAATAAAGCAAAAATGTGGTGTTGAAACTCTAACTGACTGGAAAGGCAAGAATCCAAGCCTCATTGTGGACTATCTTCTCGAAGGAGGAACTCCAGATTATAACAGGTCAGAAAAAGAACAAGTCTTAGATATTAAAAATGGTAAAATTGATAAAGCAATCAGATCGAGGCTTGAGGGTTTAGCAGTTCAAATTATTAAAAATGCAGAGAAATTAGATAAGTCACTAACACTAATGGAAAAATGACACTATTGGAATATTTCAATTTCATAGATTAGATCTTGTACAAGTTGTATGAACTAACCGAAAAAGAGATTAAAATCGTTGAGGAACTTAATGAAAATTGAAACGCCAACCCCAGATATGGTAAAAGAGTACAATAAAAAATTTGAGAGTGATAAGACATGCTATCTGGCAGATCAAGCGATTATAAAATTAGTTGAGAAATTTAAGGAAAATAAGGATATTACAAATATTTTGTTAAAAGTATCAGTTATCAATGATTTATATAATACAAACATTTTTGATACTTGTGAGATGGCTAAACATATTCATTCCTTACATATCGATTCTGCCTTAGAAAAGGGAGATTCAGAAATAGTGGACAAAATAGCAAAAGTAAAACTGTCCCACAAAGAAAAGAATTTTTACTCTTTTGCTACAAAATATTGTAACTGGCATAATCGATCTAAATATCCCATCTATGATGGTTTTGTGGATAAAATTCTAAGGGCTTATAGAGATCAAACTAATTTTTTTGATTTCAATAATACTGACTTACGGGATTACGCTAAGTTCCTAGAAATCCTTGAAAATTTTAGGAGATTTTTTAATTTAGATGATTTTGATTTTAAAGAAATAGATAAATTCCTGTGGAGGTATAGTCGAGAGGTGTTTAAAAAATAAAATGACCTACAAATTCTCTCCATCGTCGTTAAGTTTATTGAAGGAATGTCCCAGATGCTTCTGGCTTCACTTTAACAAAGGGATTAAACGTCCATATACGCCCTTTCCATCTCTTCCAAGCGGAATGGATAAAATTCTCAAAGAACACTTTGATAGATTCATAGAGAAAGGAGAATTGCCGCCCGAGCTACAAGAACTGAATGAAGAGGTAACGCTATTTGAAAATAAAGAATTGCTTAAAGTCTGGAGAAACAACTTTAAAGGCATTCGATGGACGGACGATCAAGGAAACCTCTTCATGGGGGCTGTTGATAATATCCTTAAAAAAGGGGGCAGGATCATAGTTTTAGATTACAAAACAAGAGGGTATCCTGTAAAAGAAGATACTCACAGATATTATCAAGATCAAATGGATATCTATAACTTTCTTTTGCGTAAGAACGGCTATCAAACAGAAGATTACACCTATCTGCTATTTTATCATCCGAACCAGATCGATGAGAACGGTAATGTTGAC
The DNA here is from genome assembly GCA_964482255.1 of uncultured Methanocellaceae archaeon. Classification (GTDB taxonomy): domain Archaea; phylum Halobacteriota; class UBA148; order UBA148; family UBA148; genus UBA148. Next base: position 2,418 of record CAYZWV010000054.1, on the reverse strand, counting down.
TTTCATGCGGACTTGATAAAAATTAACATCAATGTCAAAAATGCTGAGGAGATTTTCAAAAGAGCGGTTGATGTGTTAGAGGGAGAAATGCCCGAACCTTCAGATGAGTGCGGGTTTTGTAAATGGATTTATGAGTGTAACTGTGAAATAGAATAAATTTCTCTATCTATACCATTTAAAAAGATTCTTACTGTTGTCTTGCCACCCAATCATCGCCTTGATTGGTGAGAATACTTTGAAATTACTGAAAGCACAGCAAATCTTATCTTCTAGTATGTAAATCAGGATTAATAAATAGATTAAAAAGGGAGGTAGAGAAATGGAATTTAGTTGGATGGTCTTTCTTGCAGCATTTACTGGCGTTCTGGCAAGAACCTGTGTTCCATATCTTGTAAAATTGAAAAGCAATCCCGATCTGAAATGGGAGAGTAAATACTTGCTTCCGGCGTTGTCTGGTTTTGCGTTGTCTCTCATTACGACGCTACTTATCCTGCCTGCAATGGACCCAACAATTGGATTCGTCCCCATCTTTGGCATGGCGTATTGTCTGCAAGACCTGTCTAGAGAGGCACAGAAATTGCTCGGGTTCGAATGAAGAATGAATAAAAAATGAGTTTCTGAGTGTTATGTGAGGTAATTTAATTCTTCACTTCCAAAGTGCATTTCACATATAACTGTTGCAGCAACGACACCTACAATAATTGCCACTACCATTGTTCCCACAATTCCTAAGTCCGTCACTCCTGATATGGCTCCAGCAAATGAACCTTCATGATTTTCTAATTATTTCTTCTGGGATATTACCCTTTTGAAAGTGCTTATCTATCCAGCCAGAAACAACATTATCTCGAATATCAAAATATTTGACATAGGGTTTTATGTCAAGAAGGGGTGCCCCATCTAAAACATCCACCTCCGTAAAATACATTTTGTTTCCACTTATGCTTTTGATTTTCACAATAGAAACCCCTATATGGTTGGGGCGGTGGGGGCTTCTTATGGCGAATATCCCATGTTTATTTTGCTCAAGAAACGGTTCTCCTTCGATATCCTCTCTCTGCGACTTATGGAAATAGTATATTATTATGGCATGACTAAATTGATCTAAGTCTTTTAAGCCATCGACATACTCATCTTTTAGCTCAACCCAAGCCTCTATTTTATCGTTAAAAACGCCCTGGATGGGAATATCTCTAATTTCTTTATAAGGCGAGTGGATTATCCCGACCGGATGCATTATTATTTGATTCATGATTTCACCTGTCCTGTCCTATCCTATTATATTGTAACCAGCCCGAAATTGTTGAAGCAACCTTAACGCCAGTAACTGCGAACAGTGCAATTATATTATAAATGTCTTTAATCAGGCTTTAATGTTAATATATTTCATAAGTAACAAGTGCTGCATCAATACATGTCAATTTTTTTTTATCACGATTACGTCGGTTAATTAGGGAATCCTATAAGGTATTGCTTGGACTGCTTTTGGAATTACCGGAAGCACAGCAAATCTTATCGGTTATGGTTGGTGGAGAGTTTAAGTGGGGCTGAGGTACGCTTCACTTCCAAAGGATATTTACGACCGTTGCAAAAACGACACCTACAATAATTGCCACTACCATTGTTCCCACAATTCCTAAGTCCGTCACTCCTGATATGGCTCCAACAAATGCACCGACAAACGCTCCTATGACAGCACTCTTTTTATCAAATTTCATAATTTTATAATGGTTTTATCTGGTATAATTATATCATATTACCCTTTTGAAAGTGCTTATCTATCCAGCCAGAAACAACATCTTCTCTGCTATCAAAATATTTGATATAGGGCTTTTATTTATGTCAAGAAGGGGTGCCCCATCTAAAACGTCCACCTCCGTAAAATACATTTTGTTTCCCCTTATGCTTTTGATTTTTACAATAGAAAACCCTATATAGTTGGGGACTTCTTATGGCGAATATTCCATGTTTATCTCTCAAGAAATGGCTCTCCTTCGATATCCTCTATCTGCGACTTATGGAAATATCATACCATATTATTATGGCATGGTATGACTAAATTGATCTAAGTTTTTCAACCACCGCGTTTTTAACAGGACCCTAAGGGGGCAATTTTTAGATGAAATATATTTAAGAGGGTTTAGGGCAATATGTGATAATGTGATTTATCAAAAATCAAAAATGAAAAAGATAGTTGCTATTATATTTTTGTTGAATTTAGTTACATGTATTTTTTCAGGATGTGTGGAATTAGGACCGACATCCACATCAATACCTACACCTGATTCGGATGGTGATGGATGGAACGATGAACAAGAGAAACTTGCAGGAACTGACCCCTATAAAAAAGATACAGATGGGGATGGTTACTGGGATCCAAATGATCCAAATCCTTTAGATGCCAATATACCTGTATCC
>CAYZWV010000053.1:0-9464 GCA_964482255.1 uncultured Methanocellaceae archaeon | reverse complement strand
CTGCACGAGCCCGCAGAAGAAGACGGAGTCTGGTCCATAAGAACTCCTAATATCATTCAACTTGCCTGAGACCTTATTCAATGCCTCATCCCATGAGATTCTCTTCCACTTGCCTCCGACTTTCTCCATTGGGTACTTCAGTCTTCTCGGTGAGTTGGTGACATTTGCCAACGATGTGCCCTTGGAACACATGCCACCACGGTTTATGGGGTGGTCTTCCCAAGCTTCCATCTTGGTGAGCACGCCTTCCTCTACGACACCTATATATCCACAACCTACAGAGCAGAATGAGCAAATGCTTTTCACTCGCTTCGTTGTTGACGATATTAGTTCTGGAGTTGGCTGTGCTGCTGCTTTTTCGAGTAGCTTACCTGTAAACTTCTTAGAAGTTGCATATCCTCCGAGTGTTGCAGCCGCACCAAGTGCAGTCAATTTGGCGAAGGTACGTCTGCTCATCTTGATTTCACTGATAGTAGATTTTGTTTTTGCCGCCATTATTTTCCTCCTTACTTATAGTAAAACTCCTAACTTTATACAAGTGATACTATTAAACAGTTATGTTTTTTAGGTTAGGCTAACTCTTGTCCGCCTCAATTTATGCCCAATTTAATTTTTATTCTGGCGATGCAGACATAGGTAAATGTTCCACCAAGAGCTATTGATGATTGTTAGCACAAGCGGATTGCAATTTTTTTGTTTATATCATATCATACTCTTTTTGAAATTAAAAGATAAGGGGGGTTGCCCCCTTGTGCTTATTCTTCCTAAGAGCTGACATATATGCTAGGAGTCATGGCTCTTGCTACTCTTTCTCGCTTTATTGCATCGATCTCCTCGACAGTACCTGCAATTAGAGCGCCGGTTAAACAGGTTTGTGCACAAGCTGGTCCAAGACCTTCGTCGACCCTATCAACGCAAAATGTACACTTTTGCATCTTCCCCATGACACCAAATGCGCCTTTTGAGCTGAACTGTGGAGCTCCAAACGGGCAAGCCCAACTACAATAGCCGCACCCAATGCACTTGTCCTTGTCGACTAATACTATCCCATCGTCCCGCTGATATATGGCTTTTGTTGGACATGCCGCAGAGCAGGGTTGCTCAGAACAGTGCATGCAAGCTATTGATACAAACGTTCTGGAAAGGTCTGGATGGTTACCGCCTTCAATTTCAACTACAGTCCTCCATCTCACACCGACTTCAACATCGTTTTGTTGTTTACAGGCAACTTCACATGCTCTGCAACTAATGCAACGCTCGGCATCGAATAAGAATTTATATCTTGTCATTTTTACCACCTCACTTGTACACCCTCACAAAGGTTTCATCCATAGTACATGCTCCACCTATTGGATCTACGCCTGCTTTCATGAAGTCGGCATCACTAAGACCTCTGTTGTAAGCACGCCTTAGGCCTGGAGACATTTTACCGAATCCATGCACCATGAAGATACAATCTGGCCTGATTTGCTCTGTTACCTTGGCCTTGATGCTTCCTTTACTAAGATCATTTTCGACCCATACGTATTCTCCATTTTTGACTCCCAATTCACCGGCCTTGGCCGTATTGATCCAAAGCTCATTCTCTGGATATATCTCGTTTAGCCAAGCATTGTTGAAGGTGGCTGCATTTCCGTTGTTATGCACTGCAATACGCCCATGCAACAGCCTGAACATTCCTTCTGGAACGTTTTCCGGATGTTTGAAACTGGGTAATGGGTCGTATCCCTTTTCCTCTAGCTTTGTTGAATAAAGCTCTATTTTTCCGGTAGGTGTATTGATAGTCTTCCCTTCCATTCCAGGAAGCGTTGCTGGAATACCAGAAGACCAAATCGAATGGTCTTTGAAGTACTCTTTGTCGATTCCCAGAGGACTAAGTTGAGCGTTGATATAATCCTCTATCTCAAAGTCAAAGTAGTCTCCAATTCCTAATCTCTTGGCTAACTCCTTAAATATCCAGAAAGATGGCTTTGACTCATACATAGGATAAACGCATGGTTGGCGTAATGCTACTTTTGGAGACTTACCACCAATCATCATTGCTGGATCATATCTCTCTAAATATGTGCACTCTGGCAATATTACGTCTGCATACCAAGCAGTGTCACTAGGCAGTATATCGATCGCAACGACAAGATCGAGCTTATCCAATGCTTCGATTATTTTCTTTCTGTTGGGTATTGACTGCAGAGGATTTGTACGAAAAGCAATCCATGCCTTTATTGGATAGGGATCCTCATTTATGATGGCATCTGGGATGAGCTGCCAAATTCCGTGTGATGCAGGAACCAGAGGATATTTATCCGGAATGCCGTCTATCCTTTTTGCTGTTATTTCTGGATATGCGGGCGGAGCTATGCCCCCTAGCGTTACCCCTTTTAGATAGAAAATTCCACCCGGACTATTTATGTTGCCTACTAAAGCGTTTAGAATCAATATTCCGCGTCTTATCTGTGTTTCGTTTTCATATCCGTGAGGGTGCCAACCGGGATGCGCTACAGCTGGTTTTGTGGATGCAAAGCTCTCGGCTATTTTCTCTATTTTGCTGGCTTTAACCTCTGTAATGCCTTCGGCCCACGCCGGTGTATAATCCTGTATAAAAGTCTTCAATTCCTCGAAGCCGTGGGTATATTTACTTATGAAATCTTCATCGTAGAGTCCTTCGTTAATGATGACGTTCATCATCGCCAGTATGAAAGCCAAATCTGTACCAGGCTTGATTTGTATCCACTCATCCGCCTTTGAAGCAGTGACCGTAAACCTTGGATCCAAATAGATCAATTTTGCACCATTGGATATGGCATACATGAGTGCTTGAACACTGCTATTAGCAGGGGTTTCAAATGTATTTCTGCCGAAGAGCATGATATACTTCGCATTCTTGAAGTCAACTGCATTGCCAATATGCGTACCGAGCGTGACCATATCTGAGACGACCCTCGAAAGCTTACATGTCCCGAGAATAGTGAAGTAGTTTGGAGTGCCCAACGCCTTTTGGAACCTGGTTGTCAAAGGGGTCATTAAATTAACGAATTCATTTATTACTATGCTCTCAGGTCCGTATGTCTCTTTAATTGTACTGATCCGACTCGCTACGTAATCTAGTGCCTCATCCCAAGTTACACGTTTCCAGCCTCCACCTCCTCGCTGGCCTGTCCTTATAAATGGATATTTAACCCTGTCTGGATCACGTATTACGCTTATCCCTGCATTTCCTCTTGCACACAACTTACCATTTGAATGCGGTTCATCTGGATTTCCCTCGATCTTCTTAATTACTCCGCCAACGACCTTCGCCTTTATTCCGCATCTAAATGGGCACATTTCACAAACACTGTAGACGTATTTCTCTTCTGCGGTTTCAGCAGCAGCCACTGGCGTAAATAGCTCAAAAGGGCTAAACTTCTTAGAAGTTGCATATCCTCCGAGTGTTGCAGCCGCACCAAGTGCAGTCAATTTGGCGAAGGTACGTCTGCTCATCTTGATTTCACTGATAGTAGATTTTGTTTTTGCCGCCATTATTTTCCTCCTTCCATGATTCTTCTATTATTTTCCTCCTAATTTAGTACGAAGTTATTCTTTTTTATTTTTCTTATGCTACTAAAACATTTTCATTTAGGATTATCTTGATACTAAAACTTGATTTAGTGATACCTTAGGTGTAAAAGTAACTTTAGGTACAAAGCCGTTTGATAAAATTAAATAATATCTAAAAATTCATCGATCCAATCTTTATCCATAAATATGAAGCCCCTGGTTATCTTTGCAATGCCCTTGTAGAAATCAGAATGCTCACTTTTATATAGATCGTCACAGAAATCAGGTACCCATTTCATCAGATGACCGTCCATAAACTTCTTTTGTAGGTCCGAGTATTTTCTTCTGCACCCCTCGCTTTCGAGTGTTTCTTCACACAAATGTTGCATGAACTTTAGCTCGAATGCGATGTGATCCTCTGGTTCTGGATAGTCTTCGGATTTGGCAACTCCGGCGTTTCTATAATCCTTCTTGAGCCTTAACAAAGATGGACCCATCATCTTGCCATTTATATACATGGACTCATAGGGTGGAACCTGGGGGCTACCGGGCCCGAGAAAGAGGCGGGTATACTCGTCCGTCAACTTTTCATGAACCTCGTCCACATCTTTGCTTTCTTTCATGAACTTTCTCAACATCTCAAAGCCCTCTGTCATGTCCTCGTTCAATGGTTTCAAATCTGGAATTGGGAATCTATTATTCACCATGTCTTCAGCAAGCTCAAGTGGTGGCTCCTCTACATACATTCGATATAAAAATGCATATAGATTTTCTCTCAATTTCAAAAATTCTTCGATTTCTGTCACTTTATTTTCTCCAAAAACTTTTCTAATGCCCTAACTGCCCTACAATCCTCGCAGTATTTTAGAAGCCCTAATCGCTCCTCTGTACTGAACTCATCGTTTCCCTCTGAACCTCTTATCAAATTTGATGCCCGCCCCAACGCTGCTTGGGTTATGAATGGTTTGCCACACTCCTCGCACTTAATAAGCTCCGACTCTGCCAAGGTGGTCTCTTTTAGATCGACTAGTTTAGCGAAATCTAGCACCTTTTTCAGTCTAAGAGCTTTCTCTGGGCAGGCCTTTTCGCACAAACCGCAGGATATGCAATATCCGTATACGAAATCGACCTTATTATCCCTTCTTATTATCGCATTCATAGGGCACATGTTCATGCATGCATTGCAGATGGTACACTTTTCTGAGATGGTAATATCCGCAAACGGAAATATAGTATCCTCCTCAACGAAGTTTGGCGATATGCCTGTCTTCACCGAGAGAGCATAAATTAAACTCAATATGACGTTTCTCTTTGCTGTTTTATCCAATTTTGTTGGTTTCTTATTTCCTATGGTGGATGGGCTTAAACCTTGTACGAAATCCGTCACAGCACTCACGAACATATCTGGTTCACCCGAATAGCATTTTATCTGCTTTACTCGCTCACCAAGATCAAATGCAGATAGGGTCATATTAGCAAATTTTAATGCTAATTCCCCTGCTAGAGTATCATTTGGGCAGTCTTCACATCTCAGCAGGATAACCCCATCTGCTCCCAGATCAAATGCTCGAAGAATATGTGCCTCTGAAACAGCTTCAACACAAGAAACAAATAATGGGATAGCAGGAGGGTATTGAAGTCTTTTTCTACCCACAGACTCTAGGGTTGCCTTACATTCAGAGCAAGCAAACATTAGCACCCCGGCATCCTTATCTTTCTTTTTTTTGCTCAGCAATATCTCCATCTGAGAATATATTACATCATCTGAGCATTCCCTCATTTGAGGAAGTGAGATTGGACAAATAGCAGAGCAAATTCCACAAGCTTGGCATGCAACCTCTTCAAATGATATGCTATCTACATCGCGTGTTATTGCACCATGCGGACATGCAATCTCACAGATATCACAGCCAATGATCTCGCTTTTTCCGGCTGCACAGTTTTCTAAGTTCAGATCCAAAGCCCTTCGTTTTTTAATTTTTCCGATATTTGAAATGACATCCAACAACGCAGATTGAGGGTCGCCCCCACACAAGTGAATGCCCTCTATCACAGGATGTTTCCAATCCCCAATAACTAGGATCTGACCTGCCTTTAGCGTTTCATTTTTATAACTTAGATCGATGGCACCAGTTGGGCATACATCAATACAGTCGCCACACCCATTGCATAAATCATTTATTGAATACACTAAACCAGATTGAATTGCATTTTTTGGGCATATATTCTCGCACAACCCGCAAATGATGCATCTTTCTGGATCAATTTTCCCTTTCACTATTTCTACAGAAAAATCACCCAGTACGCCTTTCACATCTTTTACAGATCCGATATGTAACAACATGTCCTCTAAAGAGGTTAAACCCACGCCAGTTTTCATCAAAAGTTGCACATTAGCAAATTTTGAGAGGCTTTTTGCGATACTCATTCCTAGATTCGAATCTCCGATGACCAAAACATCATATCCAACATCTATGGCAAATCTCTCAGTTCGAGGTCTGGTTTTTATACGATTGATAGCTGCCAGAATCAAACGCTTTGCCTTTTCTGTAGCAACCTTTTCACCATGAACCCATCCACAATTCTCTCTGAGATTTAACAGGTTTACATCATTGCCCTTGAAACCTGCTCCTCCAACCAGTTCTTCGAAAATTCGTTTTTTGAACGTACAACCTATAATAATGGCATCCATTTCCTTTCTTCTGATGTCATCTATAATATATGACAAACCATCTGCCTGACATAATAGGTCATGAACCTCAACTATCTCTGATTCTTTCCTAATGCTCCGCCTGACTTCCCTGAAATCTACGCTTGAAGTATTGTTGCATGTGCAAAGAAAAATGCCAATATTCATCACAACTTTATGTCGCATTAATAGGACATAATACTTGTGAATTGATAAGAGAACAAGAAAAATAGTGGGTAGTTATCTACATGGTAGTTATCTACATATTAGAAGAGTTATATTGAAAATGTTCTGCGGTGGGCTAAAATTTTTATAAGGATAAATGCAATAATACCCACAGTCATCTTAGAATTTTTTTACCATATTTCGTCACAATATTTCTAGCAAGTAAAGTAATTCAACGACAGTTATGATAATAGATAAAACAATTGGATTTACATAAAATCCACCAATTCTGCTTGTTTGACTTTATCAGAGGCGAAGAGTGAGCGAACTTCTAGTTCTAACAAGTGAAGTCGCTGTTTCGTGTAGCTTGAGATGCCGTATTCTTCTGCCGTTTTAAGCGAGATTTCCAGATATTTCTTGACCGATCCTTCATGCACTGTCAGTATTACCCTACCGCCACATTTTGGGCAGGTGCCCTTAAGCGGAGGTCTCCTAATCCTCGCATTACATCTAACACATCGCATTTTTTGTTTTGAGAATGCACGTAAATTGCCAACTAAATCTGGTAGAAAATGTGAGACTATGACGCGCTCAGCCACATCTCTTGCGTTTACAGCTCTGATCTTCTTTGATAATTTTAGTTGAGCCTCCATTTTATCGATCATAGTTCCCAACGTCTTATATGCGCTGTTTGCCGGACCCGCTGCAATATCAGAGGTGTCGTGTGTGAAATAAAAGCCCTCGTATTGCATTGGCGAGCCCAATCTTGCTCCGACTAAATCCATTTTTGTCTCTATATCTTTTGGGTCGACATGTCTCATAGATGCCTCATAGAACTCCAATGGATATCTCCGCAGGAGGTCTATATTGTGGGCCTCACTATCGATCTCGTTTGGATCTATGCGCGTAGTAAGCACTAGAGGTGCATCCATCTTGCCCCCACGTTTTTCCGGTAGATAGGAACGAGAAAAGTTGAGCAGCCCGTCCATCAAAAGCATTATACAGTCCTCGTCACCATCACAATTACGACGTTTCGCTGCATGGAAAAATGGATGAGCATAACATACAGATGCATTAGTGAAGCCAAGAATACGCCCTAGGACTCCTGCAGATGTATGGGGGGCGAGCCCGATGACCAGTTTTCCCACCAAATCTTCCACAGATTGGGCTTTGTAATATGCCTCTATGCCATAGTATTTTACCAACAGTTCATCCACAAAGTTTACAACACGCAAAAGATAATTCCCTGTGCCCTTTGAGAGTATCACATCTTGGGGCCTTAGCTCAATAACCTGACTTTCATCTTTTAGGGGATTGCCCCACATATCTAGGCAATAACCAAGCTCCTTGATCCTGTCTAGCGATGTAGAAATCTCCGTCGGTCGGAAGTGGGTGAGTGGCAAATCCGTTAGATCGTATCTGATGGTCCCATCCTTGAATACATATATCTCATTCTTTGCTCTCAGAATTCCTTTTTCCAATGGCTCTGGAGTCTGATCTTTAGATGTCAAACCTAGCACGCCTTTGAATTTCTCGGGCTCTCGCTCACCTAATCTTTCCAGCGACCTTGCATATAGGTCACCAAAATCGATGATTTGCTTTCTAACAGAAGAGGTGTTCTTACCACAACGTGAGCAATGCTCCTTTTCACCAGATGAGATTCCACAACTTGTGCAGAACCTAACTGGAAAAGTTCGATTACCACATTCACAAAGATTTTTGAAGGTAGTTATGCCACAACTGGGACACTTTTTGATTCCTAACTCAATTTCAATTTCGCCCTTTTTACCATTTAATGACCGATTTCTGCTTCCTTCACCACCTGTTGGGAACAAGACATGCACTGGAGGATGCATTTTTCTTTTTTTTGATTTCTCTGGTCTACCCATTCTACCGCCAATTCTGATCGGTGCACGCTCTCGAATTTGTACACCTGCCATTGCTGATACTGCTTCTGTTGTTTTTTCATAGGTTTTGGATGCACATTCCCTACTTAGATCTTGATCTAGCCCAATACACCGAATAATTGGAAGCGCGTGCTCTACGATTATGTTGTCCCTACAAACCTTATGGGGGACCAATAGGGTTTCTAGGAGTTCTTTCACCTTTGGTTCATTTGGAAATGTTAGAATTTTATCATATTTTCCTCTTTGAGAAATATGATCTGCTAAAAGCCCCAAATCTTGGATGGTGATGTCATGCCACAGATAGGTATATTTAGGATGTAAAGGCACATCAAATTTCTCTGATAGCTCGAATGCTCTCTCTGTTGTTATATCCCTGAGGTCTTCTTGGACGGAAATTTTATCTTCAAGCTCTTGGACCCACCACTCATAACAATATGAAGCTGGAACGAGTGGGTGGGCATTCTCCAGAAAGTCACCATAGTTGATTAGGATTTCGCCAACATCGATTATCTCTTCAACGCTCGGACGTAATTCATATGCTTGTTCTACTGAATCTATGCGCAAAACATCTCCATTAACCAAGCGAACCGTCGGCCCTTCTATTGTGTCCACCGGCGTAATTCCAGCAGCTTTTCCAGGTATCTCAACCTTCATTTGCGTTCCAGTAGCAATAAAATCATCAAGCAGAATCATAGTAGCGGGATGGATACCTGCAGTAGCATAGCCCGAATTACGCGAACGCCCATATCGCAATCGAAATCCCCCTTTAGAGGAGGGATGGGAAAAGACGGGGCGACCGGCTATAATGCCCTCCAGGAACTTTTCTTTTTTTCCGGATACTTTATCGCCCGCGTGTTTCTTAACTATCAGGTTATCCAACCATTCCCAGCCACCTAAACCCAATTGTGATACATGTGTCTTTACCTTCGGTGCCTTTAACGCAAGACCTTCTGCCAACACAAGAACCATTCCACCCCTAACCCTGTTGGACTCTATGCGATCTAGATTCCTGTAGGCAGAAACCTCTTCCTCCTCAGTAGGTTCGCCATCTATGCAAATAGGACAGTTATTAACGATCAGGCGAATTTCTTCATTTGAGGGCGTATATTGAAGATTGGTTATCCTTATATAAAGACGGACTTCCTCAGCATAGCGCGCATCTTGCG
>CAYZWV010000052.1:0-9526 GCA_964482255.1 uncultured Methanocellaceae archaeon | reverse complement strand
AAGGTGTGATGCCCCATTATGAAGCTAAGGAAAAAGGCGTAGGTGGAAAATTACTTGCATATGTATGGTGATCTACGATGAAAGAGACGAGAGTTGACATTCCTATTCCAGACGACACAAAAGTAAGCATTGAAGATTATGTGGTAAAGATAGCTGGTCAAAAGGGTGAATTGCAGCGAGAGTTTGTTTATCCTGGAATTAAGATAACAAAAACGGATTCAGAAGTAGTAGTAGATACCAAAATTGTCGGTAGATCGCAAATCGCAATGTTAGGTACATTTGCCTCACACATCAAAAACATGATTATAGGTGTAACAAACGGGTTCGAATATAAATTAAAGGTAGTATATGCTCACTTTCCTATCCAAGTTAAAGTTGAAGAGGGCACGTTTTCAATTGGCAATTTTTTAGGTGAAAGAAAGCCAAGAAAAGCAAAGATTCTCCCTAATGTGGATATCCAGATAGTCAAAGATGAAATTTTTGTCAGAGGAATAGACAAGGAGCTTGTTGCTCAGACTGCTGCGAATATAGAGCAAGCAACTCGCGTCAAAAGGCGTGATCCTAGAGTCTTCCAAGATGGGATCTATGTAGTTGGGTGGTCGCAATGGACAAAATGATCGAAGGACTGCCCAAGATAAAAGGGCTTGGCAAAGCAAGAATTATAGAACTACACGAAGCAGGATTTAAGTCTGCTGAAGATCTTCAAAGAGCATCCATAAAAGAACTAACTGCTGTGAAAGGCATTAGTCTATCGCTAGCAGAGAGCATCCAAAAGGCAATTAGGCCTAAAAGAGACCTATCAGGCATAAAAGATCGCCTAATTAAGGTTAGGAAGCGACAAAAAAGTAAAAAACCCTCTTTTAGACGTCACGACTCCCATAAGAAAAAGAAGCTTGATGAAAGTTGGAGACGTCCAAGAGGTCTTCATAACAAGTTGCGCAAAAGAATTGCTGCAAAAGGTGCAATAGTGCAAGCAGGCTATAGTAGTCCAAAAGAAGTGAAAGGATTACATCCATCTGGATATGAAGAAGTGTTGGTGCATCGTCCAAAAGACGTTGAAGGTGTTGATGTAGCGAATCAAGCGATTCGAATAGGTAGCAGCGTTGGTACAAGGAAACGCCTAGACATAGAAAAAAAAGCGGAAGAATTAGACATAAAAGTGTTAAATCCAACTGTGAGGGAATGAAATGAACCTGTCCAATCAAAGGAGAATGGCTGCCGATATTCTCGGTGTTGGGACGGAAAGAGTGTGGATGGATTCTGAAAAGGCTGAAGATATCTCAACGGCTATCACAAGGTCGGATATCCGGGAGCTGGTAGCTACAGGAGTTATTAAGCGAAAGCCTCAGATGGGGGTAAGCCGTGGTAGAGCACGTGCAAAAGATAAAAAGAAAGCATACGGACATCGAAAAGGACACGGCAGTCGTCGAGGTGCAAAGTGTGCTAAAATACGGAGAAAAGAAAGATGGATGAACCGCATTAGGGCTATTCGAAAAAGGCTCAAAACACTTAGAGAAAGTGGTACTATAGATGCAAGTATGTATAGAAAATTATATGGTAAAGCCACAAGCGGCGAGTTTAGAGATGTCTCTCACTTAGAGTCTCATATGAAATCAAAAGGAGTTAAGCATGGCAAAATTTAGGAGAAGAAAGGAAGGAAAGACGGATTTTAGGCAGAGGCTTAGATTATTATTATCACAAAAACCACGGGTTGTGGTGCGAAAGAGTCTAAAGAATATAGTAGTGCAGCTAGTTTATCCGAGTGAGCGTGGAGATGTTACCTTATCATCCGCGATCTCTTCTGAACTAAAAAAGTTTGGACTTAAAAGAACCGGAAATACATCTGCTGCATACTTGACTGGATTGTTGTTCGGCCTTAGAGCAACAAAGGTAGCCAAGGAGGCTGTGCTTGATATTGGTTTACAAAATTCATCTCCGGGCTCAAAAATTTATGCGGCACTAAAAGGTATGACTGATGCTGGCATGAGCATCCCCCATGATCCAGTCATGTTTCCGCCCAAGGAAAGAATAGAGAGAGGGAATATCGCTGAAGAGGTGTCCTTCGATGAGATCAAGGAAAAAATGCTGAGCGAGTTCACCCAAGGTGAATAGATGTCCAGAAAAGAATATAACGAAGATATATGGACCCCCAAGACACGTCTAGGAAGGTTGGTCTCGGAGGGCAAGATAAAGTCGATCGAGAAAGCACTTGAATCTGGTCTTCCGATTAAGGAGCACCAGATAGTTGACACGCTTTTGCCAGACTTAATAGACGAAGTTCTAGATGTCAACATGGTACAGCGAATGACCGACTCCGGGCGTCGAATCAAATTCAGAGTAGTCGTCATTGTAGGTAATGGTGATGGATATGTTGGACTTGGTCAAAGCAGGGATGTACAGGTTGGACCTGCTATCCTCAAAGCGATCAACGCGGCAAAGCGAAATATTATACATATTAGAAGGGGTTGCGGTTCTTGGGAGTGTGGTTGTGGTCTGCCGCATACCGTCCCACTAGAAGTAGAAGGAAAGGTAGGCAGTGCCACAGTAGTGCTTAAGCCAGCACCCAGGGGACTAGGAATTGCTTCCGGCGAGTCCATAAAGAAGGTATTAGAGCTGGCTGGTATCAAGGATGTTTGGACCTTTTCTAGAGGAGAGACTCGAACCACGCTGAATTTTGCAAAGGCAACCTATTTGGCACTAAAGCAAACTGCGACCATAAGGGGGCTCAAGTGATGTATGCAGTGATAATGCTAAGAGGTAGTGTTAACGTTCGACCAGAAATAAAGGATACGTTGAATATGTTACATTTAAACAGGGTAAATCACTGCGTCTTTTTGGATGAGAATCCCCACAATGAGGGTATGATTCGAAAAGTGAAGGATTACGTTGCTTGGGGCAATGTTAACAAAGAATCACTTGAAATGATCTTACGAACGAGGGGCGAACTTATAGGTGGAGCTTCACTTACAGATAAATATTTAAAAGAGAACACGAACTACGGCTCAATAAAGAGCTTGGCAAAATCAATCTGTGAGGGAAAGTCATCATTCAAAGATTTTCCTAGTCTAACCCCGGTGTTTCGCCTCCATCCACCAAGAGGCGGCCATAAGGGAATTAAAAAGACTTTTCAGCAAGGCGGAGCACTTGGATTTTATGGCGACGACATCAATTATCTTCTCAAACAAATGCGGTGACATCTATGCGCAAAAAAACAAAGAAATTCCGTGGTAAAAGAACTTTTGGCATCGGAAATGAACGAAAGGGTTCTAAACCCAAAGATTATAGAGATCCTCCTCATGGTTTCAAACGGCCCTCTAAGGTCATTGAAGAAAAGACGACGATCAACATAGGCGAACTAGATCAGATCTCAGATTATTTACTTGCGGAAGGAATTGCGAAAGAACAGAAAGGAGCAATCCATGTCGATTTAGCAGATATGGGAATAGTCAAATTGCTTGGCGGTGGTAGGGTAACAAAAAAATTCGTTCTGAAGGCCAGCGAATTTTCTGAAACAGCAAAAACTAAATTGGAGAAAATGGGTGGTAAAGTTTGGGTGAAATAGGTATTAAAGATCGCCTGGAACCATTTTTCAATAGGCTACCTGCTGTAAAAGGACCTGTAGGCCACGTACATCTCAAAAATAAATTATTATGGACTGTTGGCATCCTAGTATTATATCTAGCGCTTTCAAATGTCCCTCTATTTGGACTCAATCCAGAGTCGAGAGATCTATTTGAAATGTATCGAACCATCATGGCCGGGACCTCTGGTTCACTGATACTACTGGGTATAGGTCCAATAGTAACCGCTTCCATAATCCTGCAACTGTTCGTCGGTGCAGATATAATCAAACTGGACCTTTCTGATACAAAAGATCAAGCCATATTTCAGGGTATGCAAAAGACACTTGTATTCGTCATGATCCCGCTAACAACACTCCCCCAGATAATGGCTGGTTACTTATTGCCAGATTTGGAATTAGCAGGCACGTTAGGCATATCCCCAGCTATGTTAACGATGATCATATTTATCCAAGTGTGCATTGGCGGCGTTCTGATTCTCTTCATGGACGAGACGGTTTCGAAATGGGGCATTGGCTCAGGAGTTGGCCTTTTCATCGTTGCAGGTGTATCTAACTCTTTGATACGCGGTGTTTTTCATTGGGCACCAGACCCATTCGCTATACATCCGTTCACTGGGGCGATGCTTCCCGTAGGACTGATACCAAGATGGTACGAGATATTCACTACGATGGGTTTTGACTGGGTGCTCACCGGAAGTGGTTTGATCTTCTTGCTGATTGGCGGCGGGTTGTTGGCTTTGATCGGCACGATCTTGATCTTTGCTATAGTTATATATGCTGAAAGCACGAGAATCGAGGTCCCACTTGCACACTCTGCCGTACGTGGTGCAAGGGGCAAATTCCCTGTTAAATTAATATATGCCTCTGTTCTGCCGATAATCCTGGTAATGGCGCTAACTGCTAACATCCAAATGGTCGGCATGCTGCTCTGGAGTAGCAAGCTATCAATCGTAGGTCACAACTCCCTTATAGGTGCATACGATGGAAATACTGCTATCTCTGGGGTCATGTATTATCTTGCACCGATACATAGCCCCACTGAATTGATCCCTGGCGTAGCAATGCACTTACCATGGCAGATAGCACTCAAAATAATTGTTTACTTGACCATCATGATACTTGGATCCATCATATTTGCCCTATTCTGGATAGATACAACTGGAATGGGTCCCAGGAATGTGGCAGAACAAATTCAAGGATCAGGAATGCAAATACCAGGGTTCAGGCAAAATGTTGCATCCATTGAAAGGGTGATGAACCGATATATTCCAAAGGTCACCGTAATTGGTGGCGCTTTCATCGGAGCTTTGGCTGCATTGGCGAGCTTTACTGGCACTGTTGGACAAGCTGGTGGGACCGGCCTTTTGCTGACCGTCAGCATTGTATACGGAATGTACGAGCAGCTCGCATCTGAGCAGATAATGGAGATGCATCCAATGCTAAGAGGACTTCTTGGTGAGGAATAAATGAGTAAGTGGAAGGAATATCTAGACAAGGTTGCATTGATTGCGGGATTCAGCCTTATAATTGGGTTTATGAATCAAGAATTTCGATATTCGCTAGGGATGGTGATGAATGGTTTATTGGGACCGTTAACGGCATTACCGATCCATATCGTAATTTTAGTATTGTCGCTGATCACGGGGTTATTCGTTTCGATTATCCAGAAGTATACCATCGATTGGAAGACTACTAAGGGCGCTCAAGAGCAAATGAAATTTTTTCAAAAAGAATTTCGAGAAGCTCAGATATCAGGGAATAAACGCAAACTGAAGAAATTAGAGGGACAAAGGGCCGAGATGATGCAGATACAGTCGGAGATGATGAAGCAGCAATTCAAGCCGATGGCATATACCATGTTGATAACACTGCCCATATTTGGCTGGCTTTATCATCTAATATTTACTTTACAGCCAGATGCAACGATCATATTGCCATTCTATGGCATTAAAATACTGACTGCTGACAAGGTTCTGCGATTTGTACCAGTATGGCTCTTCTGGTATTTCATCTGCTCTCTCTCAATAAGCCAGGTCATCCGAAAGTTATTGAACATAGGTGCATAAAATGATAATCACGTTAGGTGGCTTGCCAGGAAGTGGAACTAGTACTGTTGCAAGAAAGCTTGCAAATATGCTACAACTCGAGATAATATCCGCAGGAAACATGTTTAGAGACATGGCTAAGGAAATGGGTATCTCATTGTTAGAACTTGGCAAAATGGCAGAGTTGGATCCAAAAATCGATAAAATGATCGATGAAAGGCAGGTAGAAATCGCAAATAAAAAAGATAACGTCTTGGTAGAAGGGCGTCTTTCCGGGTGGATGGTAGATGGTGACATAAAAATATGGCTTAAGGCTTCGGTAGAGTCCCGATTTAGCCGAGTCGCCTCCCGTGAGGGTATATCATTTGAACAAGCACTAAAAGATGGAAAAGAGCGAGAAGCATGCGACGCAAAAAGACACATGGAACTATACAAAATCGATATCAACGATTTATCCCCCTATGATCTAGTGGTTGACTCATCCAAGTGGGACAAGAACGGAGTCGTGGAGATTTTATATACTTCAATAAAGGCATTGGGCAATGAAAAATGAACACTAAGAGAGAGATGCTCGTTAGAGCGAGAGATACAACAAATCCAAATCATGGGTGTTATCCAGAAAAACGCGATATAAAAGGGCACATCAACAAAGGCTTGATAAACATAGACAAACCGCCTGGCCCAACTTCTCATGAGGCAGTTGCATGGATCAAGGGAATTTTGAATTTAACTAAGGCAGGACATAGTGGTACTTTAGACCCAAGGGTAACCGGTGTGCTTCCAGTTATGCTCGAAGATGCCACCAAGGTAGTTGGGGTCCTAATGACAGCAGGTAAGGAATATATAGGTGTAATGAGACTTCATAAAGAGGTTTCAGTAGAAAATCTAACAAGAGTTTTCAGTCGGTTCGTCGGACCAATACATCAACTACCGCCATTAAAGTCTGCTGTTAAGCGGCGTATTCGCAAGAGGAATATATACTACCTAGAAATAAAAGAGAGGGACGGAAAAGACATACTGTTCAGAGTGGGATGTGAAGCAGGAACATACATTCGTAAACTGTGCCACGATATTGGAAAAGCTCTTGGAACTGGGGCACATATATCAGAATTACGCAGGACCCGGGCAGGGGCATTCACAGAGGCAACGCTCACGACATTGCACGATCTAAAGGATGCATATGCCCTTTGGGAGGAGAATGACATAGAATCTGACCTTAGAAAGATAATTCTCCCGATGGAGCATGCACTGGAAGTTCTGCCAAAGATCATTATCCGGGACTCCACGGTAGACGCTATCTGCCATGGTGCAGATCTTGCAGTACCTGGCGTATTATCCGCCCAAAAGGGCATCAATGTAGAAG
Organism: uncultured Methanocellaceae archaeon; assembly: GCA_964482255.1. GTDB lineage: Archaea > Halobacteriota > UBA148 > UBA148 > UBA148 > UBA148. The sequence goes on along the minus strand of CAYZWV010000052.1, from coordinate 2,535 downwards.
ATTGGGTGGCCGTTTTCACGTTAAAAGGTGAAGCGGTATGCCTTGGCACAGCCAAAATGAATTCACAGCAAGTGTTATATGCTGAGAAAGGAGTTGTAGTTGACACCGATAGGGTCTTAATGGAGCCCGATATATATCCTAAAGGATGGTAAATAAGAGCTTCAAAGGGCTGTAACCTTCGTGCCGGGGTGGCTGAGTGGTCTAAAGCGCAAGCTTGGAGAGCTTGTGTTCCTCTGGAACGCAGGGGTTCAAGTCCCTTCCCCGGCGTTATCGCTTCGTCTGAGCTAGGTGAAAATATGGACATGGATAATCAAAAAACAACAGATGAAAAAATTAAGCATATAGTTAGAGTCGCTAGCACTGATCTAGAGGGAAATAAGAGTGTGCACTATGCACTTACTGGCATAAAAGGCGTTGGCAGGCGGACAGCAAGGATAATTGCTCAGAACGCTGGATTAGATCTAGATGCGACTATGGGTTATCTTTCCGATAAGGAAATTGAAAGATTAAAAAAAGCAGTTACAGAGTTCGAAAAAAATGCTCCGAGTTGGATGATTAATAGGCAGAAAGACCCAATACTTGGCATTGAAAGGCATATTACCGGTTCCGACATCATGCTTACGCTACGAGAGGATATCAGTAGAATGAAGAAAACGCGTAGCTACACAGGTATCAGGCACGAAAGAGGACACAAGGTTAGAGGTCAAAGAACTCGATCAACTGGGCGAAAGGGGACTACAGTAGGGGTTGTAAGAAAGAAGTTAGCTGCTGCAGCAAAGGCAGAAAAGAAGTGATTACCATGGCTTATCCAGGAAAGAACAGGAAAATATATGACACGCCTCGTCGTCCGTGGCAAGCTATAAGGATGGCTGAAGAGGCAGAATTGGTCAAAAAATACGGTCTAAGGAATAAGCGAGAACTTTGGAGAGCACATAGTATACTGAGAAAACATCGACGAGAAGCACGAAAATTACTTGCAGATATAACGGAACCTAGTGAGGGAGGAGATCACGCTCGAGAGGAGTCAAAGAACGTGTTGAGAAAACTAAGCAAGATGGGTTTGCTAAAGACAAATGCTGAGTTAGATGAGATTCTAGCCTTAGGAATAGAGGACCTATTGGAGCGACGCTTGCAAACTTTGGTCTACAGAAGATCTCTTGCAAATTCGACCAAACAAGCTCGACAGTTCATTGTTCATGGCCACATAGCGGTTGCGGGTAGAAAGATTACCATTCCAAGCTACACCGTTCCAAAGGATGAAGAATCCGAGATTGGATACTACGTGGGATCTTCTATTGCTCAAAAGGAGAAGTGAAAGTATGTCCAACGGAAAATGGGGTATTGCACACATATACGCATCGTTTAACAACACGATAGTAACCATAACAGACCTGACTGGAGCAGAAACCATTTCGAAATCATCTGGTGGGATGGTGATTAAAGCAGATAGAGATGAGGGTTCACCATATGCAGCTATGCAAGTTGCAATGAGGGCTGCAGAGCAAGCCAAAGAGAAAGGGATTATAGGTGTTCATGTAAGAGTGAGGGCGCCTGGAGGGAACAAACAGCGGAGCCCAGGTCCTGGTGCACAAGCAGCAATTCGGGCATTGGCTAGGGCTGAATTGCGAATAGGAAGAATTGAAGACGTGACACCCATACCTCATGATGGAACGCGGTCTCAAGGCGATAGGAGGGTATGAAACGAACATCAATATAATTGAGTTGTCGGATCGTAGGGCAAAATTCATATTGTCTGGCGTTTCATCCGCTTTCGCAAACGCTCTGAGAAGGAGTGCGATCGCAGAGGTGCCAACACTGACGATAGATGATGTAAACATATATGAGAACACATCTGTATTATTCGACGAAATGCTTGCACTGCGTTTGGGCTTAATTCCCTTGGAAACCGATTTGGATTCGTATATATTGCACTCTGAGTGCAAATGTGAAAGCGGATGTCCACAATGTCAAGTATCCCTTACGCTAAACGCTGAAGGACCGAAAGTGGTTTATTCTAGCGAGTTGAAGTCATCTGATCCAAAAATCGTTCCAGCAGATGAGAGAATACCGATAATCAAACTCATTGAAGGTCAAAAAGTGTATTTGGAGGCAATAGCAAGGTTGGGCAAAGGTCAAGAACATGCGAAATGGCAATCAGCCATATGTAGCTACAAAAACATGCCAACTATCTCCATATCAAAATGCAATGGGTGTGGGGCATGTGTAGAAGTCTGTCCAAATGGCATACTCAAGCTGGAGGATACATTGAAGGTGACGAATGAACTCGATTGTTCCCTTTGTCGTCTTTGTGAGGACGTCTGCGAGTTAGGAGCAATACACATTGGCAGTGAACCAACATCTTTCGTGTTTAATCTTGAATCCCATGGCTCCCTTCCAGCTGAGGAGTTGATCCTAAGCTCAGCAGATAATATAAAAGAAAAGGTTAATAGGCTGAAAAAGTGCTTGAAGAAGCTAAGTTGAGCGGGGGTTGCCAAGTCTGGTCAAACAACCCTTTTCCACCTCGAACATAAGCGT
>CAYZWV010000051.1:0-9690 GCA_964482255.1 uncultured Methanocellaceae archaeon | reverse complement strand
ACCCGTATCCGTCGTCGGCTAGTAGGTACATTACACCCACTACAACCTGATAGACCGCAGACCCATCCTTAGGCGCCTGAACTTTAGATCATAGAGCATTCCAGCATCTATGATCTATCCGGTATTATCCCCAGTTTCCCGGGGTTATCCCAGACCTAAGGGCAGGTTGTCCACGTGTTACTGAGCAGTCTGCCGTGCTCACGAAGAACACACAACTCGCATGGCTTAGTCGGACCCCGATAGCAGTGACCTCTGGCAGGATCAACCAGAATTGGAATTTTTGGGTATTCAAAATTCAATAAAATACACCGATCGGAATGACCTAATTGTTAGGGCTAACGTCAGACGTGAAATTACTCACGGCTCCACATAGACTACATTATGACATTCAATCTAGTTGTAAAGTATGTCGTCTACGATATATAATAGTTATGCTTGAGATATCAAATACCAACAAGCATGTGTGGACATCCTTTATTGAGACGCCTTACATAGGTCTATCACTATTTAAGAGTTTTGGTTTTCTAAGCTTTGCACACAAAGTCCCTCTTGCACATAAAGTTCACCATTTGCACATAAAGTATCTTTGGTATGGCTTCAATTTATTGTAATTTTTAAAAGAAATTCATAAATTATCTAAATACTCCTCTGCACAGTTTTCACAGCAAAAAATCATTGCTTCTTCATTTATTTCTCTTTTGATATAATCGTCTATCGATCTCGTCTATCGATCTGCCGCAAGACATACAATTCATAGTATAACCTCGTAGCTTAGCTGAAACTTTTTTCATAAATGCATATACCACCAAAACAAGTAATATCAAAGCAGAGATTGTCTTTATCATATCCACCCCACTATACTAAGATAATAAGCGATTATGATCGAGATTGTGGCGACAGAGCTAACATAAAGTAAAGCAGTTTTCTTACCCATTGACCTAAAAATAGCTAGGATCGTAGACATATTAGTTGCTGGACCAACTATCAAAAAAACCAATCCTGCAGAAGGATTCATCCCTTTCGCTATCAAAGCGGCCACGAATGGAATGGAGCCTGTTGAACAGATATACATAGGAATGCCTATCAATACCATTATAAATAAGGCAGTTATCCCACTTCCAAGATATCGCTCAATGATCACTACTGGAGTTATAGCAGCGATGATTCCCGCTATTATGAGACCTAAAATTAGATACAATCCAATATCTTCGACCATATCTATAAACCCGTACCTAAAAGAGAATCTTAATTTTGCCTTGAACTCCTCTTTACGAGAGAATGTTTTTCTTAGATTAAATTTATAGGCTTCTTTTTTCAATTTCGTTTGCTTTACACGATCTTTGATTATAACAAAAGACAATAAACCCGTTAATAAAGCTACAACAAAGCACGTCAGAATTATTGCAAGGGTGAATCTCCACCCTATCATTCCTAAGGCGATTAGGATTGCGGTGATATTAGTAGAAGGCGCTGATACGAAAAAAGCAAGCGTTGATGCCCTTGAAGCTCCGGATTTGGACAGAGCAATACCTGTTGGAATAACTCCACAAGAACACAATGGCAATGGAATTCCAATCAAAGTCGCTGTTAGGATAGAGCGAAGGTTTCTTTGACCCAAGTACTTCAAAATGAGTTCGGAAGGAGCAAATGCTTTTAGTAACCCTGCGAATAGAAAGCCAAGTAATAACCAAGGCGATGCTTCTTTTGTGAACTCCCACGTCCAGAGCAGGATGCTGACTACTAAGTTGAACAATTATATCAAGTCCATATGTATGAGATAGGCCGGGGCCGAGATTTGAACCCGGGTCATGGGATATCCGCAATTTTTTCGGCAACGCTTTGCGCTAAGCGGAAAAGTGATTGCCACAGTCCCAAAGGATAACCGACTACCCCACCCCGGCGCTTGAAGCTCTAATAACCTATAGACTATTTATTAACTTTTTCATTTTATGACCTCTTTCCAAACCCCCTTTATTAAAATAAAAGTTCTGGACCCCTTTAGATTGGTTACGATGGACCTTAGGTTTCATTTATCTCTTAAAGGTCTTTCTTTTAATATCTTTCTATCATTGACTGATCACATTCTTTGAAAGTTTAATATGTCGATAAGGAGCCATCTAGTAAAAATAAATCGGCCTTCTTTGCCGCTAAGAATGTAGGACCCTAGCCAAGGGATGCATTCCTTTTTATCAAATATCAAATTAAGATAATGGAAGTGGTTTTCTAGAAGTGGATCTGTCATAGGCTCAAAATATTCAGAAAATAATAAAACTTAAGTTATGGGAATTTATTTACTTCTTAACATATAAAAGCCTTGAATTTTTATCAATAGAAATTAGTTCCCATTGCAAACGGAGCGCCGGGGTTGGGATTTGAACCCAAGTGCTCCAAAGGAGCAACAGGTATCCACGTGAAACGATTCCGTACTAGTGTCGTTAAACTCTCGAGCCTGCCGCATTTGTCCGCTCTGCCACCCCGGCCCAACGCATAAGAGCGCTCAAAAACTTAAATAGTTATCCTCTTCAATTATTAAGAGGTGATTATCATAAAAATAAAAGTAACCATAATTCCTGGAGAGAATATATATGCAGAAGTCCAAGAGGGAAGTGACTACGAAAGCCTGCTAATCAACCTAGGAATTAACCCAGAGACTGTCATCGTTTATAGAGACCATCAGGTGGTGCCCCTAGACGATTGCGTCGAATCTGGCGATATAAAAATCCTGAAGGTCGTGCAAGGGGCTAGATTATCATGAAAATTGCAGCAATCGGTGATATAAACGTCGATTTAATCACTTCTGTGGAAAGTCTCCCAAAGAAAGGAGGACAAGTTATCACGAATGATTTTGAAATTCACTGTGGAGGTTGCGCAGCGAACTTTGCCTTTGCATGCACCAAACTAGGTGCTGAGGTTAAACTTTTCGGGAAGGTGAGCAAAGATTTGTTTGGAAGCTATATAATTAAAACTTTAGAGTGTAACAGGGTGGACTCCAACTTATTGACGTCAGATGGAAAAACTGGTTCGACTGTATCAATAGTACAAGGTTCAGAGCGCAGCTTCATAACATACCGGGGTACAAACGCAACCTTTTCTATGAGAGAAGTGGATTTCAAGAAGCTCAAAGTCGATTTAACACATCTGACCTCATTTTTCCTACTTGATGCACTTCAAAGCGATTATAAAAAAATTGCCAGCTCAGAATATGGACTGACATCAATTGATCCTGGTGGTGACCCATTTGGATGGCATCCTGAAAAACTAAGGCAACTCAGAGAAATATTGCCAAAAATAGATATCTTTTTTTCAAACCTCGATGAGGCAAGAAGGATAACTGGCAAGAGAAGACCGCAGCAAGTTATAGACAAGCTCCTAAAACTTGGCATCAAAATAATAGCCTTAAAGATGGGTGAAATGGGGAGCATTGTTGCAGACGGAAAAAAGATAACGAGATTAGCAGCATTTAAAGTTAAGGCTGCTGATACCACCGGTGCAGGAGATGCTTTTGATGCCGGATTTGTTTTTGCATATCTAAATGGGAAAGATATAATTGAATGCGCAACATTTGCGAATGCCACAGCTGCTCTAAGCATCGAAGGCATTGGTTGGACTACTTATAGCACGCTGGAAGAAGTCAATGATTTTTTGAGAGCACATAAGGTAAAAGAGTTATAGTTATATAGCAAGTTACTTGAGTCGAGGTATTTGAATGAAGGCATGCATTATGTGCGGCGGTGAGGGAACCAGGATGAGACCGCTCACATTCGAAAGACCGAAGCCATGCATCCCGATTTTGAACAAACCATCGATAGGATATTTGTGTGAACAGCTATCCATTAATGGGTTCGACGAGATCGTTTTAACCTTGAAATATCTCGGAAATAAGATCGAAGAATACATAAGAGATGGATCGATTTTCGGCGTGAGAGCAAGTTATGTATATGAAAAGGAAAAGCTTGGAACAGCAGGTAGCGTTAAGAACTCGGAGAGCTATCTGAAGGATGAACCATTCTTGGTTGTGGGTGGAGACCATATTCTCGATTTTAATCTTAGAGAGATGTATCGTTTTCATGAAGATCACGAAGGAATGGTCACTATAGGTCTTACGCCAGTAGATGATCCCCAAAAATACGGCATTGTAGATATGAACGAGAACAACAATATCCAAAGATTTATCGAAAAACCAGAGCCAGATCAAATCTTTAGCAACATAGCGAATACTGGAATTTATGTGTGTAATCCAGAATTGCTGGAATGGATTCCTAGCAGACAATACGACTTTTCAAAGGACCTGTTTCCAAGGTTACTACAGGAAAAAGAGCCAATATATGGTTGGTTGGTAAGAGGATACTGGACAGACATCGGGGATCCAATTGAATATAGGGCTGCAACAAGATGGAAATTGGATAATTTACCGAGTGAAATTGAGGGGCAATTTTATAGCAAAAATGCAAGTTTAAACGGTCCGATGATTTTTAAGCATGGCATCACAATCGGATCAAATTCATCAATCGCAGACCATGTGATAATAGGTGAAAACACAAAGATCGGAGATAACGTCTTAATCGGTCCATATACCTCTATCGGGCGGAACTGCTTAATTGGAGATTGCTCAAAGATCTTGTCATCATACATATATGATGACGTTCAAATCGGAAAAGGGTCAGTCGTCTCTAGTGCGATAATTGACAATAACACCAACATAGGTGAAGACTGTACATTGGAAAGTGGTGTTGTCATCGGCCCAAGAGTCATGATTCAAGATGAGGTCATCGTTCATTCAGATGTTCGGATATGGCCAGAAGCCGTCCTAAGATCTGGAGAGTGTGTCGGAAAGAGTGTGATAAATGAAAAATTTGGAACCTCTGTGGAGGGATCATAGATCTATACGTGTAATCTCCTCTATCTCATTTTTATCTATTGCGGCTTTCGTGATTACTTTCTTTCTTACAAAAACCTCTGCATTCACCCTTAATGCCAGTGCAATACAATCGCTTGGCCTAGCATCCAGCTCTCTTTTTAAACCGTCTGTCTGGATGATTAGTCGAGCATAGTATATGCCGTCATCTAGATTATCAATTAAAACCCATGTGATTTTAGCATCCAAACAATCCAAAAGTGAAATAAAGAGATCGTGGGTCGTGGGTCTGGGCGTTATTTCATGGTTCAATGCAGATTCTATAGATGTTGCCTCAGATATACCCACATATATTGGAATAACTTTCTCCCCATTACATAATAGAACCATTGGAGTTGGTCCTGCAGGGGTTTCCACCATATAAACGCCTTTGACGGTAACCGAAACTAGATCGTTCATCAGTTGCCTATAAACCCATGTGAGTATATTAATCTGTTCCACAAAATTTTAAGACAGGCTAGACTACATGACATATAGGTAATGATGATGCGAAGGATACTGATGATCATATCCCCAAGAGATTTTAGGGATGAGGAGCTTTTGGAGGCGAAAGATGTTCTCAAAAAAGCTGGATTAGAAGTAGTGGTCACAAGCGTTACCAGCGAAACGTGCGTTGGAATGTTCGGCACCAATGTCAAACCAGATCAAGTCATTGACGAGTTGAATGCAATGGAGTTTGATGCAGTAGTTGTAGTCGGTGGTGCAGGCACTCCTATACTGAACAAATATGATAAGGTCCTACAGATTCTTAGAGATGCAAAGGAGCAAAACAAGATATTAGCAGCAATTTGCCTTGGACCAATTGTACTGGCCAAGGCAGGAGTGTTGAAAGGAAAAAAGGCCACAGTATTCCCTTCGGGAATCTCACAGATTGAGGCAGGCGGAGCACAATATGTCTCCGATTCTGTAGTAATTGATGGTAGGATTATCACAGCTAACGGTCCACAGAGCACTAATAAGTTCGGAAATGCGATAGTTAATGCATTAGATTAGGCTTCTCTCACTTCTTAATTAAATTGCATATCGTCGTATAGTACAATTAAATTTAGTACACTTATGCCAACGAATCCACCGAATACGAGGTTCACGTGACATAGGATATATGTTACATATATACAATGATATACAATGCCCCCTAAAAAACTACTAATATCTAAAGAATTGATGAGTTGGCTAAGACTTTATAAAAAGATGTTTTGACGCTTCCGCAATTCCCCCCCTTTATTTTAGTATTTGGGTTCGTTATGAAGAGTTCATCATCTTCAAAATAGATTGCTTCGCAAACTACTATAAAAAAATATCGAAATCAAACAAAGCCCCGTGAGAATTCAAGATTTCTATCTTATTAGAGGTTCGTTTCGTTTCTTCCTGCCCTCAAACTTGGATTTCGGCCTTTGTATCTACGGAGTCAAACACTTTGTAGTATCAATTTTACAATCTTATAAAAAAATAACCGCTTAGAATTTTCATACCTGGCACAGATACTAACGAGATAGCATGGATCCTGAGCGCAACAAAGAGAGATATTATCTGGATGAATACGTCTTAAGAAGGGGAACTTTTGACTGTCAATCGTGTAGGCCATAAGCAAGATAATAAAAATCATACTAATTAAAAGGCCATCATTTTAAGCCGAAAAATCATCAAACCCTGTATCTGGCAGTTTTTTTCCATTTGACTTGTACGTGAAGCAATTTTTTGGATAAAGCCACCAAGGCACAAAGCCATATGATCCATGCATCTACGATAAGCCCAAGCAATTTGATCGTGAAGTCCTTTAGGCCATCAGAAGAACGCCACAATCGCATACTATAAGATGGAACGAGTGGGCTAGCCATGAAAACGAAAAACGGGAGCATCATCGCGGAAAACCATGTTATCTTCCTACTAAATGGAATTTTTGCTCTGCAGAATTCACGAAAATATTTCAGACCCTCAAATGCTCCAGATATCCATCTAACCCTCTGATTAAAGAAGTCTTTTAAAGTCATAGGAGCTTGCTCGCCCACAAGAGTATTAGCAAGAACGGCGATCTTGCCCTCTAGATAGATTTGTTGCGTAAGATCCGCATCCTCGCAGATCGCAGTTTCATCAAATTTTCTACTATCGAAGATTCTGGCATCAAGAACGCCGATCAATCCGTTAAACTGCTTAAATCCATCCATTTTATCAAGAAGCCTATATAGATCTGATATAAGAAGATACTCGGCTGAGATAATCCTTGATATTATACTGGCATCTGGATTCGTAACATACCTGGGTGCGCTAGCGATGACGGCACCTTCTTTTTCCAGTGAAGTGGCACATTCAACAAGAAAATTTTTATCGGGACGACTATCCACATCAAAAAATGCAATGTAATCTGATTTTACTATTTCCAACACATCGTTGATCGCACCCGCTTTCCTTCCCCTAGGCTTTCTGATTACAACATCTATAGGCTGATCTTGCAAGTATTTAACGCGAGGGTCATCATCAAGGGAGTCGATGACATAGATTATGCGCACATCCATAGAGGTGCGCTCCAATCTTGATAAAGATTCCAAGGATTTATCTATTACATAAAGCGGCTCATGCAACGAAACTGGAACGATGACATTTAATTTCATATCAGAGGCCTAGCTGAGAAAGTATCAAGGTTGCGATATCTTCTCCCATAAAAGCATTGGCCAATATATTAAGTATGATGCCTATGATTGCCCCACTGATTAAACTATTTATCACGCGAATTTTAATGATTAAAAATGCAGCTATTGCTATTAAAAATACCAGTCCTGCCCCAGAACTGAGCATTGATATAAGCTCCATAGAACCTGCTAGCAAATCTAGGAGAAACGTAACTGCACCAACTCCCAGAAATATTCCTATGAAGACTCCCACCAGTGTTAACGTAGTGTCCTTCATATGTGAGGAATAATGCACAACCAACATATAAAATTATGTCTGATTGACAGGAATAGTATCAAATGATAAATCAGGCATGACCGTGATTTTTAATTTTTTAAAAAAACCTTGCTAAATACGTCTTGCCATGTACTATGTATATGTATTTTTTGAGTTTAAGGAAATTTCGTATTGTACGTGTTTATTATGATAACCCTGCTTGCTCTCTCACTTGTTGACGTACAGGAGTTCCTCCATGTTTTTTTATGTAATCTATTATCCATGCACCAAGCTCTCTTGCCGCGGCCTCTCCATGTTTATCCAATACCCTGTTAAGGTTATCTCTATACATCACCTTCTGCTTGAAAAAACCTCGGCGATCAATATTCATTTCCCCTACAAGTTTGTCGATCCGATTAACGAAATCATCGACCAAATTCTCCTTATCAATGACTTTTTCCTTATCAGCACCAAATAACTTCTTGATTTTACCAACAAGTTTATCGATCATTTGAACGCCTCCTTTTTTCGATTTTATTTTCACTTGTATTTAAATATATTTAATTGAGGATACTGTTAAGTTATTGTGTATATTTTCGACGAGAGCTGTCAAAAAATGTTAACGAGGTCGTCTGATTGATATGCCTTTTTTAGTAATAGTGATATTAAGACCAGCGGCAATAGCCCCAATGATTACTGACCAACGCATTACATCATTACCCGTGAGTCCAAGATCTCCTTGGGGTGATGTCAGAAATTGGATCATACCAAAAGTTACGACCAAAAATATTGCTCCAGTTATCCCCCAATCTTTTTTCCTTAGTTTTCTATTTACTATATTTACCCCTGATCAAAATTTGTTTGATTATTATTTAAGATTTTATAAATTTGAAAGGAGTTGATAAACTTGAATGATTTAAAAAAGATGTGTACATCGAGAGCAAGGTTCATTCAATCTTGAACCTTAGCAATGCTGCAATACCACCGAGGGATTGTAATCTCTGACCAGGCTCGAACTCTGTGCTAAAAACCACAATTTGCCCTCTTGCAGATTCCACGTTCCTCAGAAATTGATCAATATCCTCCTTTTCCATTGACTTTCTTAGAGTTTCATCCGCTACAAGGAGTGTCTCTATCGCACCATAGTTAAAAGCTCTCTGAACTTCATCCATGCCGTAGGCTGCTTTTCCACCCCCAACAATCTCTTCTAGCAGGGATTCTATTAGTTTGGCTTCTTTTGTGATGTGCGCTTCTTTTACCATTCTATCAACTGCACCTCTCCGGAGGACTTCTTGAAAACCAGACATGCCGACAGAAGATGTGCTCTCCAGCACAGCTTTTTCTGCAAGCTCGGGCTTTTTCTGTTTGAGTGAGACGAGAAAATCCTCCTTTGTGAAACCTGGGCCTGCAATGATCACTTGAGCGTCTTTTGCAATTAAATCCAGTTGATTAGCGATTTCTTCGAAAAAAATCTCTCGTGAGCCTTCCATTTTTTGAGATAAGCCTTTGATATCCGAGGATAAATCAACACCGTATTGTCGAACTATGCCAATGGATGCTTCCCCCTCTTCTATGGCAACTATAACAACTTTCGGATGAGAGGAGACTCGGACGGCTTCATTGATTCTCTTTAGCTGATCGTATCTCCAGTGCTTGATGATCGAAATCTTCGTATTTAGTTCTACGTTGATGGTATGATATGAACCGAGATCTATGCCATGCTCAATGGTCCCCCTTACTCTCAGACGGTTAGAGAATTTATGAAATTCCGTATCAATTACAGATATCCCCAATCTCACGGATTTTTTCTCCGCTTTTTCTGGGCGGATTTTATCCCTAACAACTTCAACTCGCCTTTTAGTTAATGCGAATATCATGTCTCCGGTCTCTAT
>CAYZWV010000050.1:0-9708 GCA_964482255.1 uncultured Methanocellaceae archaeon | reverse complement strand
GAATATCATGTCTCCGGGCTCTATGACGTATTTCAGATGCCATAGATCATCCAAGGATTCTGGAATGAGAGAGAGCTCACCATCTCGTCCCTTCAAGCGATGTTTGACGACTCTCATATATTCGTAGCTCAGTGATAATAACAGATAATTGTATCGATTTATCTTTCTTCTATGGATATAAAAAAATGAAAGATAGTTTAATCAAAAAATCTAGTATCTCCTTTATTTTACTTTTCAGATTTACATGAGGAGGTTATGACTTTACTTCTTTGAAGAATAAAACGAATAGGACAGTGCTCACAAGGGATAAAATACATCCATAGTAAAATGGTGCTGTTGATCCAACAAAATCCCATAGAAAACCTGCTATTAAAGAAGCAGGTAAGGCTGCTATACCGATGGCTGCGTGAAAGGTTCCCAAGGCAGTTCCCCTTAACTCCTCTTCGACAAAATCCGATGCAAAGGCTCGCTGGTTTCCATCAACTAACGCATATACCAGACCATAGAGTCCAAAGAGAACGATGAGCGAAGTTAACGAGTAAAATAGGGCAAATCCTGCGCAAGCCACTCCAAATAATGAATAACCCAGGATAAGAACATTTTTTCGACCAACCTTATCAGAGAGCGCCCCACTTGGAATCGAAAATGTCGTGTAGACGATGTTGAACCATACGTACAACATAACGGGTAGAGCGATCGCCATTCTTGCTTGGAAAAATTGTTGTGCCCTTAATATGAAAAACATATAAGAAAAGTTACCGAGCGCAAATATTGTGGCTATAATTATAAACAAACGGAATGAAGTCGGCAATGCTTTTAAACTGACCTTCATAGACCGTGTGCCAACTTTACTTTTTCTTTCCTTTACAAACAGGAGCGGAAGGATGGAAATAAAGGCTATAACTGCGGCGATGAAGAATATCGTACTAAATTTCAAATTGAAAAACCAGAATAGAAGAAAGGCGAGTAGGGAGCCTATAATTGCACCACCTGTATCCATGGCCCTATGAATGCCAAATGCCTTACCCCTAATGTTTATGGCTGAGTCTGCGATTATTGAATCTCTTGGTGCTGTCCTTAAACCCTTACCGACTCTTTCCAAAGATCTAAACAAAAAAACGTGTTGCCATGTGAGAGAGAGTGCGAGAAGCATTTTTGATAGGGCAGATGTCGCATAGCCGGAAAATACAAATGGCTTTCTTTTTCCAAACTTATCTGACCAGTAACCAGAAAATACCGTTAGTAAACTCGCTATGCTGTCTCCCAATCCACCAATCAGACCAACTACCAGTCCAGCACCACCAAGGGCAACTATGAACATAGGTAGAAGTGGCATTATCATTTCACTGCTTGCATCTACCAGAAAGCTGACTATGCCCAATAGTACGATGTTAATGCTGATTCCTTCAAAGAACTTTTTCATACTTCACCCATTTGTTAAGTTTGCATGGACAATATTTTCTCTAAAGTTGAAATACATTAATCTACGCATCAGTGATCAGAAGACGAATATAAACAGACTTTTGCACAAAGTTTCATATAATAAATAAATATGCCGCTGAACCCTATCCAACTCTTTAATAGGAACTACCAATCAAAGTTTTGCCATTTTTCGCTTCTCGGATACTTTTAACTTGCCCTGCCTAAGAAATCTTGACCTTTGACTTTCCTGGGGGGAGAAAATTTAAGATGCAATCAGGGGAAGCTATGGATTTTATTAACATTTTATCTTGGTAATCTGCATCCTGGAAAAATATCTTTGATAGCTCCTTAGCAACTTGATTTTGATCCAAGTCTCCTGGCTCTATTTCTATGATATACTTCGACCTCTGCTTTATGGCACTAGAAGGGCCCCCTATCACCTTTGTCTCATCATTTATCTCGATTCCAATTGATATGCCAACCGATGCCCCCATATAGTTTCTTTTTCCTCTGACTATAAAACTCCCTTTTGGTAGATATTCTCCGGGTGGGGGTGTCTTTGAAACCTGTTCTGGACGCACCCAGTAACAATCACCCTCATAACGTCCTGCTTTCCAGACACTGGAATAAGAAACAGCGAATTGAGCTGCCTCTGCTAGCGTCGAGCTATGAACTTCCCTCCCAGATGTCTTGATGACAACAGCAGGTGAACCATGTTCTTGTGTATGTAAGAATATGTCTTGGGACTCCATATGCTTTTTGACAATTTCCTCGTTAGTGTTGGCATCTCTCCCTCCGATAACAAGAAAACCTTCTGAAGATATGAAATATCTAAATCGATCATACCATTGTTTTCTCTGGCGAATCCTTCGCTGAGGTGTATTTTCAGGCTCAATTTTAAGTGATCTAGGTTTTTCAATCTCCTTTTTTGTTTGTTCTAAAGCTCTTGAAGCACCTTCAAGCTTTTTTCTGATTTTTTTAGCTCGCTGATAGTATCTTTGGGCGTTTTGAGGGATACCCATTTTCATTTCCAGAGCGACAAGCATCCCATCCAGCTCGATTGTCAGAATGCCAGCGACCTCATCGATCTCCCCTTCGATTGTATTCTTGATCTCTTTCCAAGAAGAGTCTTGTTCCCTAGCATCATGAATGGATTTAAAAATTTCCTCTATGTGTTGGTATTGGGCATAGATTGCCTCGGCTTTCTTTATGCACTCCTTCTCTTCCTGCTGGAATTTTTCGATTGCATGCTCTTGACGACTTGACTTTCGCTCTAATATGACCAATTTTTCATCCTTGGTTGATTTGGCAATCTTTATAGCCTTTCTAGAAAAGAACTCATCCAATGCTTCATTAAAAGATTTAAAGTATACTTTCTCATGATCCACATACTGGCACAACTTAAATGGGAGTGCATCTATCTCCTCTCCTTTTTCAAAGACTATATGGGGCTCTAATTTGCCAGATGAAATTGGCTCAAATAACTTGGACATTGCACTATGAATTTTCTGAAGCTGTGCTCCTGACATATTTTTAGCTGGAGTATTTTTGTCCACTCCTGCAAGAATACAGACCTCCTCTGCATAGAGACCCCCCATGTTTAGCCTAGACGCAAGAGTGCTAACCAGACTCTTATGAGATTCTTCAAACAAAGCGTACAGCTCGCTTTCAGTTATATCGATCGGATTCTTCTGGGGTGGTGGAAAAGCATATTGCTCACCTCGCCGCACTTCCCTACTGCGCAAACTCATCGTCGTCAAGGGTAGTATGATCTTCCGATCTTCGCTCAGTAATATTATGTTTCCCCTGGGAAGCAACTCTATTATCAATATTCTCTTCACTTCAGCTCGTTGGATATGTATCTCAATTACTCGGTCGAAATCATGCTGATCTATCGAGGTTATTCGCCCACCCTTCAAGTGCTTTCTAAGTAACATCGAGTAACTTGGAGCGATCTTTAAGCTAGGGCGTGGATATTTGGTTAGATACATCAGCTTACCAGCTTTTATCAATAGGTCATGGCGCTCCCTAGCGACATACATCTTTAGCCGAATCTCATCTTCATTTTGATAGACCTTGTCCAATTTTGCGTCGACCAACATCTGCAGCTCTTTTACAATTACTGCTACGTCCACGCTAGTCATTTTGTCTTTCATTGCACCTCAATGATGGAAGTATTCTGTTCGTCCAACTATGGACACATTATATATACGTAAGCGTAAAAGTTAACATAAGGCTTAATAACATATGATGGAGGCCCAGCGTGAGCAAAGCAGATTTTCCAAAAATACCAGAGAAAACCGAAGAAGAGAGAAAGAAAGAATACATAGATGGCATCAAGAAAACAGCCGTATCAGGCATCTTTGGAATTTTTGCCGGCATCATATCATTTTATTTGGCTGGAGAAGGACAAGTCAGAGCAGGTTTTGGTTTTACCGTCCTAGCTTTTGCCATATTAATTCAAAAATACATTTATCCATTGATTAACGTTACAGGAGAGCTTAAGCCAAAGGATTGGTTCTATATAGGATTTATGACCTTATCATTTTGGTTTGTTAGCTGGACCCTATTGTTAAACTGATTCTTGGGATATTTATGAGGATCGCAATTATAGACAAAGATCGATGTCAACCTCGAAAATGCACCTATGAGTGTCAGAGATTTTGCCCCAGAGTTCGGACGGGAGATGAAACTGTAACCATAGGCGATGATGGAAAACCCATGATCTCCGAAGAACTGTGCGTTGGATGTGGTATATGCATCAAGAAATGTCCATTTGGCGCAATCTCTATCATCCGACTGCAAGAGGAACTTAGGGAAAGGGAAACACATAGATACGGATCAAATGGCTTTGCCCTATATGGATTACCCATACCACAGGAAGGTAGTATCATCGGTATATTGGGTCAGAATGGTATTGGAAAAACCACTGCCATACAGATATTAGCTGGGGGCCTAAAACCAAATTTAGGGGATGATGACCTTCCATGGGAGGTTATCATCTCTCACTACAAAGGATCTGTTCTACAAGAATATATGCGAAGGATTTCCAGAAGCGAGATTCGAGTTTCACAAAAACCACAGCGCATAGATCTTATTGCAAATAAGGAACATCATGTCCATGAGCTATTACCAGACGAGCGAGAGATAAATAATCTGATTGTTCGGCTGGATATCGATCGTATACTAGACAGAAGGATTGGTGATGTCAGCGGAGGAGAACTTCAAAGGATCGCTATAGCGAGGTGTATAGGCAAGGAAGCTGATTTCTACTTCTTTGATGAAATTACACCTTACTTGGACATACACCAGCGCATCAAAGCTGCCAATCTAATTCGAGAGGTTTCCAAAGAGAGCACAGTAGTAATCGTTGAGCACGATCTTGCCATTTTGGATCTGCTGGCTGATGCAGTGCACATCGTATATGGAACCCCTGGGGTATACGGTGTGATCACACATCCAAAAGGAGTTAGGGTGGGCATCAATGAGTACCTGCGAGGATTTTTACCAGAGGAGAACGTCAGGATTCGTACCGAAGAGATCAAATTCGAAGTCCATGCACCAAGGGCAAAAAAAGAGGCTTTTATACTTGCAAAATTTGATGGATTCAGAAAGAAATACCCAAAGTTCACACTAGATGTAGAGGGAGGGGATATTCGGAGAGGTGAGGTCATGGGTATTGTAGGTCCAAATGCCACTGGGAAGACAACATTCTCTAAAATACTTGCGGGATTGATCAAGCCAGATATTGGCAACATAAATCTGGACCTAAAAATATCATACAAGCCACAATATATCAAAGTAGATCGGGATATAAGAGTTGATCAACTACTTCGTTCCATAACGGATCGATTCGATTCCAGTTACTACAAAACCGAAATCAACAGACCGCTTCAGCTTGAGCGTTTATTAGATCAGAATATAACAGAACTAAGCGGTGGAGAATTGCAGAGAGTGGCAATAGCAGCTTGTTTGAGCAGGAGTGCTGACCTTTATATCCTGGATGAGCCAAGTGCGCACTTGGATATAGAACAAAGGGCATTGGCGACAAGTATGATACGTCGATTTGCGGAAAACAACGATGTAAGTGTTCTGGTCGTTGATCACGATATTTATATGATCGATCTGCTCAGCGATGGATTGATGGTTTTTGAGGGTGAGCCTGGATTACATGGAAATGCCCTTGGTCCCTTTGAAATGCGTGATGGTATGAATTGCTTCCTAAAGAAGGTGGATATCACATTTAGGCGAGATGAAGAGAGCAAGAGACCAAGGGTAAATAAAATTGGATCAAATCTGGACAGGGAGCAAAAAGCAATGGGGGAGTATTATTACCAAGAGCCATGATACAAATTAAATTGGCTTTTGAGGATTTTCCATCTAAAGTCCATTTTGACCTTAAACTATAATTTTTTACCCTAAAGTCTCGATCTCAATAGTTTCTGGATTTGAGAAGTTTATAATACCTTTAGACGTATTTGCTGGCTTCGTAACTCGAATATAGTACTCCATTTGACGACCAAAAAAATTCTCAAATATCGTTCTTTAAATATTACTTGCGATCTTTCAAAACTTGGGTGTTGACGACTGAGTTAGTTAAGTTAAGTTAGTCGATTCATTTGGATTAGTTTTACACACGTCGCATAGCCCTCCGTTGCCATAGTACTCAAATATGTCAATCCATTTCGTGCAACAATCACAGTGCATTACTTGAACACCTCCTAGTTTTTTGCTAACTTTCATCGCATCTTGGATATATATTTATTGGTTGTCTGTGGGTGTGAACAAAGGGCAAGATTGTTATCAGGTACTATGAGCGGAAATGAGACAAAAAAGGATTCTTAATATTATTCTATTATCCAATTATCCCCCAATCCCAAAATCGATTAATTTCTTTTCAATTTCGCTGTGTTACATCTTTGAATGTAAAGTAAGAAACTTACATCAAAGTTTTAATTAATACAAAAATAGTTCTAATATGATCAATAAAATACCTATCACCAGCAATTTAATCACAAATTTTAAGTTATACAATATCACACACCTTTATCATATGCTAGAGGACCAACCAGAAAAACTTAGAAAGTATGGTTATGATATTCTAATAAATAGGTTCGAACCTTTGTTTAGAACTATTCTTATTAATGAAGTTTTATTAATCAATTATGGCTTAAATAAATGGAAAGAAGGAATTCCTAGGGGCGTTATAGAAGTCCTTAAGGAAGAAAAAGATATAGACATTTCTACAACAGACATAAATGATTTTTTTGATGAAATATATTTATGGGGACTAAAGGAAATAAGTGTATATTCAAATAATTATAAACACCTTAAGGATTTTGTTTCTCAAGTCGGTAAAGAAAAATTTATTGAGATTTTAGATGAACTCAATGAATTTAGAAAAAAGATTGCGCATTCAAAGACATTTACTAGACTTGATTTATTTAGAGTTATTGAATTAATCAAAAATTGTTTTGGTGGTAAACTAAGCGAGGAACTATTGAACTATATTAATAATGAAGGCTATACAAACGTAATGAAGGCTATACAAACGCTGACGATATACCTGCTGATTTCTTGGAAAAATATGCTTGTCAAAATAATTTGCCAATCGAAGAGTATGATCTGGAGGGGGGCTTTATTGGAAGGAGAAATGAAATCTTATCTGTAAAGAAATTTCTTTATTCTAAGCAAGACAGAATAATTTCTATTACTGGTGCAGGAGGTATAGGTAAAACTGCAATGGCGCTAAAAATGGCTTACAGCCTACTAGCCGATGAAAAAAATCCTTATGAAGCAATAATCTGGTTTAGTGCTAAAGTAACCAAATTAACACCAGACGGCATTGTTGGTATTGATTCAGGAATAAAGTGTTGTGAGCAACTCTTAAAAGATATTCTTTCTATCATAGATAATAAAGCCTACCTTGTCTTTGAAAAGAATAAAATCCCCTATAAAAAGTACATTCAACACTTAAATGATATTTTCTCTTCACAAAGGTGTTTATTAATTATTGACAATCTTGAAACGATATTGAGAGACCAAGAAACTATTGAATTTATCAAAAACATCCCCAGACCTTCTCAAGTATTAATAACGAGTAGGAAAGGTTTGGGCGAGATTGAAAGAAGATACCCTCTGCCTGATTTTGATGAAAAAAGTGCAATAGCATTATTTAGACTAATTGCAAGGGAGAAGAATAGAATCGACTTGCTTAGACTAGGTGAGGACTCAATTGGGCCGCTTGTAAAGAAAGTTAGATGTTATCCATTGCTTATCAAGTGGTCTCTCGGAAAAGTTTTTTTGGGGGAAGAAATAAACCAAGCATTTACAGAAATTTACAGTGGAAAGACAGAAATTGCCGAATTCGTATTTAATGATATTTTTCAACTTTTAGATGAAAATGCAAAAATCTGCTTATATAGCATGGTTGTACTTGGAGATAAACCAGCATCTAAACATATTCTAATGCACTTATCTAATCTTGATTTAGATCAATTTGATGATGCTATACGTGAACTAATGATGGCATCATTTGTATATCAGGAAATAACTAAAGACCAAAATGGACTCCTTACTACAAATTATTCTATGTTGTCATTAACTAGAGGATTTGTTCAATCAAAATTAGATGAAGAAAAGAAGATATTTAATATATTGCAAAATAGGTACTATGAACTAACACAACAAATAGAAAGAATGGAGAAATCGAAAAAGGTTTATGACCAATCATTATTTTCTTTAGGTATAAAATCTGATGATGAAAAAATAGCCTTTAATTACGTTAAAACTGCTAAAAATTTTATCAAAAATGGGGAGTATGATAAAGCAGATGAGAATTTTCAAGAAGCTGTTAAAATTGCACCTAAATTTAGTTACGCATTAACCGAATATGCCAAGTTTCAATACAATATAAAACAACACATTCATGAATCAAATGAACTATTTGAACAAGCTATAAAAGCAGATAAGGAAAATTATCATTCTTTTTTCGCATATGGAATATGCTTAAAAAAGCAGAACAATGTCACTAAGTCTATCCAAATGTTAGAGAAAGCCAAGGAATTAAATCCTGAGAATTTATCAATTTATAATGAACTGGGTCGAGTTCATACATTCAATGGTGATTATGAAAAAGCAAATGATTTTTTTGAGAGGGCAAAAAAACAGAAAAAATATATTAATTACAGACATATGTTTATCACATTACAGTATCAGGCAGATAATTATAAGAGATGGTCTGAGGAATTTTTTAGGAGAAGAGATACTGAAACAGGTATGCTGAAATTAAGTCAGGCTCTAAGTCTAGTTAGGGCAGCTATTGAATCTCGCAAAGGTGATAAGGCACTATATATTCTAGAAAAAAGTATATGTAAGAGTATAGCTATTAATTTGTGTAAAATTGGTAAATTTGAAGATGCTAAACCGTATTTCGAGAAATGTTTTGAGAAAATTACCTTACTTAATGGAATAGTATTATCAACAGATTATGAAATGGCTGAGGCACATTATTATTTTGCTAATTATGCATTTATTCTTGATAAGCTGCCATTAGATAAAATATTAGGATATGTGAATAAAGGATTGGCTATTAATAGAGATGATAAGTTTACCAAAAAACTTCTTCAGCTTCGTAAAAAAATCCATACTAAAAAGAAAGAAAGTTTACTTGATTTTAAGTATGGCGTTATCGAGTGGTATACCAAGTATAAACATTATGGGATTATAAGGTCAGAAAAAGATACTTATACATTTGTCTTGAGTGGCTTTAGGAAAAGATTAGTGGAAGAAGAAATTAATGATTTAGAGGGAAAAACTGTGTCATTTACTTTAGCCCCTCATCCAGAAAAAGAAAAGTCTGAAATTGCGGTAAATATTGCTATTGATTATTAAATATATACTGATCGATTTAATGGTTATATTGAAAATGCGGTGTTTGAGAGAACCTAGTTCAATAAGTTAGGTAGTCTTGTTGAAAGCTACCAACAGAAAATTCTACAGTACAAATGAATGAAATGCCAAAAAATGGTAATTAATATCTGCTATTTTTATTCTTGACGGTCTTTTTAATTAACGACACTAAAATAAGCAAATTCAAAAATTACATATATTACATATATAACTGAGGCATAACTGAGGCGAGTAATCCAAGGCCATAACAGACTTGGCACTTTGACTTTTCAGCTATAGTGCTACGAGGGGGCACCTATATAGTTAAGGAGTTAAATTGGAAATATTGTCTAATTTTAGCAATTTTGCTCAAAGTAGGAAAAAGTTTAAATAGTG
>CAYZWV010000049.1:0-9970 GCA_964482255.1 uncultured Methanocellaceae archaeon | reverse complement strand
CATCAATCGAGGGTATTCAACAGGGAGACGTGAAGTTGCCACAAATCATCGTAGGTGCTGAGACAGCGGTCGATCGAGCGAGGTTTTCAAATCCCTATGCCAAAGCAAAGGCAATAGCTGCATACAAGATGGCTGAACTCGTTGCAGAGATGAATGTTCAAACGTGTTTCATAATAAAAGAACCGTCCAGGTATGTTATTATGGGGGCTGCTGCCCACGAGGTTATGAGGGTTGCTGCATTGCTTGCTGACACGGCGAGGGAGATCGAGAAGAGCGGCGACATGGTCTCGAGAAGGCCCCATGCCAACTCAGGACAAATTCTGGATAAGGCCAATTTGATGGATAAGCCAAGGTGAAAAATGAAAAAGTGCCTGACATGTGATATGATTCATATGCTTGACAAAAGCTATCCTGTCAGAAAGGCGAGACATGGAACATCATCTGGAAGGTGCGATTGGCATTCTTGGGATGATGATGGCGTGTGGATTTGCGATGTCTGCGGTAGATCTCAGTTTGATGAAAATATAGCTTGGTGTCATAGACAAGACAAATATGTTTGCAAGAGTTGTGCAGAACATCAAAGAATAGAAGAAAAGTATTGGTTTTGGCAACATTATCTTCTGCTCAAGTGCCCAACCTGTGGAGAGGAGCATCCTACACTGAGTAGGGCAGAGTATCTGGGAGAGCATCCATGGCAGACAAATCCCTATGAATGCAGGGACATGCCGATATGGTATCCTGGGGGCAGAATTCTAACCGAGGTCCCAAAAAAGAGAATCGTCTCGTGTCCCTCTTGCAAAAGAAAATTAACGATAAGCAAGGTTGGGGAATACCAGTGTCCATCATGCCATAGCAGATTCGTCATAAAAGGAAAATAAGGATTTTATTTCAAATACTATTTGACCCCCAAGATCTCCTTTGACTTTATCACTGCTTCTCTGGCATCTCCGGCATATGCGTCTGCACCTATCTCATCTGCAAAATCCTGTGTGACGGGCGCGCCGCCAATCATTACCTTCACTTCTCCTTTTATTCCTGCGCCTTCTAATGCATCGATGGTATCCTTCATCGAAGATAGTGTGGCGTTGAGCAATGCAGATAATCCCAATATGTCTGGCTTTTTTTCCCTGACAATTTCCACGAAAATCTCTGGAGGGACATCTATACCCATATCAATCACATGAAAACCAGCGCCCTCTAACATCATCCCAACGAGATTCTTGCCTATGTCATGTATGTCTCCCTTCACGGTACCTATCGCTATTAGACCCAAAGGTTCCATGTCACTTCTAGAAAGCAGCGGTTTCAGTATTTCCAGCGAGGCATGCATGGCCCTTGCAGACATAAGGACTTCTGGGACCGAGATCTCTTTCTTCTTAAATCTTATCCCAACGACGTCCATCCCCGGTATAAGTCCCTTATTTACTATTGCCTTGGGTTTAACCCCCCTCTTCAAAACCTCTTCTGTGAGCCTTTTCACCTCTGGCATGTTGCCATTCACTAAGGCTTTGGAAATCTCATCTAGCATTTATTAACCTTTATTCCCTTGATTGTTAATGACTTTTTTCTAAAAAGGACAGTTAATTTTAAAATAGACGCACTCATCGTATTTAAAGATGAAAATAGTTTTTCAACCCTATGGAAAAAGAGTTCTAGTGGAGAAGGGAACGACCATAATGGAAGCCGCAGTGGCCGCAGGAATTCCTTTGGAGACTGTATGTGGCGGCAAGGGAATCTGTGGCAAATGTAAGGTCAGATTAATCAAGGGCAGTTCTCTTGGAGGAGAGACCCAAGAAGGTCTAATGTTGGCTTGTCAGACCAAGATAATCAGCGATGCTGTAATAGAGATTCCAGCTAGTACAAGGCTTCTGCAGCAAAAAATACTCGTTGGAGGAGTTGAGATAAAGATACCTCTTAACCCAAACGTACATAAATTATATCTAAAAATGAACAAGCCATCCTTGAGCGATCAAAAATCGGATTTAAGTAGAATAATAGAAGCTCTGGATAAAAAAGGCATTGTTATAGGGAATGTTAGTCTCAGCTTCATCCAGCAACTTCCATTAAAACTTAGGAGTTCAGACTTCAGAGTAACTGTCGTACTGGTTGACAATGATCTGGTTGGGGTAGAAGAAGTAGATACAACAGACAAAAAATATGGTATTAGCTTCGACATAGGTACTACGACCGTTGTTGGCTACTTGGTTGACCTAAATACAGGCAAAGATATTTCCTGTGCATCAAGGATGAATCCTCAGGTAGTCTATGGTGAGGATGTTGTATCAAGGATCGATTTTGCCAAGATTGATGGGGGGCTAAGGGAGCTAAATGATAAGGTTTTACAGGCCATTAATGAGATAATCGATGAAGTCAGCGTTGGCATAGAAAAAGAAAACATCTATGAGTTAAGCATTGTTGGGAATACTTGCATGCTCCATCTACTCCTAAACATAACCCCACAGAGTTTAGCATTCTCGCCATATGTTTCTGCGCTCAAGGACCCAATCAACATAAAAGCGAGCGATCTAGGCCTAAAGGTCAACGAAAAAGTGAACGTACATGTTTTGCCGACCATAGCTGGTTTCGTTGGCGCCGACACCATTGGTGTATTGTTGGCATCCCAACTGGATGAAGGAGAAGATATAAAGTTGGCAATAGATATCGGCACTAACGTAGAGATCGCTTTAGGCTCTGAAAAAAAGATCATTGTCTGCTCTGCCGCGGCTGGTCCAGCATTTGAGGGGGCACACATCAGGCATGGGATGAGAGCCGCTCCGGGTGCAATAGATAGGGTTGTAATTTCGGATGGCGTTGTATATGGGAAAACGATTGATAATGCTACAGCAAGAGGTATAACCGGATCTGGTCTTGTGGATGCCGTAGCTGAGATGTTGAAGAACCGAATAATCAATAATACTGGGAAAATTTTAGATGATCCAGAGGTAACGACCTTATATGGCGACAGGTTGACTTACGAGAAGGGTGAGTCTGCGTTCGTCTTGGCCAGGGGCATTACTGTTACACAAAGCGATATTAGAGAGCTTCAACTGGCCAAAGGCGCGATCTATGCTGGTACCAATATATTGATGAAGGAGTTGGGTATAAAAACCAGCGATATAGCAGAAATACTTCTGGCAGGAGCTTTTGGCACATCCCTGCCAAAGGAAAATGCACAGGTTATTGGTTTAATTCCTGATATATCTATAGATAAGTTGAAAGACATTGGTAACGCTGCAGGAGTTGGATCAAAGATGGCCCTAATATCAAAAAATGCGAGATTAAAGGCAGCACTCCTATCTAAAAAAGTTGAATATGTAGAATTATCTGGAAGAAAGGATTTCCAAGATGAATTCATGGATGCAATGTTCTTCCCGCACTCCAACCTGGATTATTTTCCACACGTGAAGGAATTGCTAGGCTAACTTAATTCACTCCACTCCATTTCTTTTCGATGAACTCCCCTATGCTTGAGGAATCGACGGGACCAACCAATACTTCCCAACCGCTCTGGATCTCCAGATCACCACTGATGCGGGAAGATAATCCTGGTATGATAATCTTTCTGTGTTTAACCTCTTCTTCGATTCCGCTTTTTTTGATGGCATCCACTGCCTTGAAAGCATCTAATTGTCCACCAGCGACCGATACTTCGACGCCCAGTCCCTCTGTATCGATAACCAAAAGATAGCAATCGACACCTGCCGATTCAATATCTGATGCGACTGTGTAGTATGTCAGAGCAAAGTTCGTGGTCATAAGAATAGGTGACTTCTCATCCGGATCGCCAAATCTCCTTAGACCCGCATCGACTGCAATTGGCTTTCTCGGGTCAGTGTATATGTTTTGTCTCAAGGTGATGATTGGAAGCAAAGCCCATATCTCAGGCGTATGTAGAATTATTAAATCAGCATACTTGTCTATCATAGTAGCAGCGATCATAACCTCTTTAAAAGTATTCTCTGCACTCTCTCCATTTAACCATACTGTGGCAGGCACTCCTAATAAAGGATAACCAATATCCTTGCCCCAAATGGCTGCTCTCCTAGATGCCACGAAATTGCCAAATGTGTTCGCAAGATATTGACCCTCCACATGTGATCCGGGATCTAGGACTATATCCTCTACTCCCATAGATTCTAGAGCTTTTACCACCGACTTTAGCTCTGACATGTCATCATCAGCAAAAGCTACCACAGGACAATTGTATTTCACGGCAAGCTCCCCCATTTCCTTCCACGTATCCTTGGTCGCGGCGTAGATAAGTGGCCTCTCCTGCCCCACGACTTTTAAACTCGGTTCCAGCACAGAAGGAGTCCATGAACATATTATAAGGGGTTTTTTTGTCTCACCTGATACCTTTGATACACATCGGGCAAATATATCTGGGTCGTTTGATTTTGATCGAATGGCGATAATGTCCAGTTTTAGTTCCTCGCCTATTCTCTTGAAACAAAAATCGTTAACGTATCTAATCCGCTCTAATAATTCATCATCCTCCATCTCATCATGAACGTCTAGTGTAATGGCAGTCTTATTGAAATACGTCAGTTCATGTCGAAAGATGATTTCCTCTCCGCCTATCTTGACTGCCATGTCCCCAAAGCCAACTACAACTTCTTTAACGCTTGGAGCAAGCATTTCTTTCAGGCTATGGTAACTTCCAGCAAAATTTGGTTGTTTCAGTGGGGAGCAGTCTTCAAGCTTTACAGCTCTTTCTATTAGCTGAGAAGCAAAAGCCATGCAAGTTTTTTCGCCACATTCTCCGCAGTTTGTCTTTGGCAAGTAGTTGTATATGTCAAGTGGTCCTATTTTCTTAGCCATTTTATTTTACCTCATACTTATCCAATCTTTGATGTCCAGCGCACCAGTCTCTTTTAAACCAGATAAGCATTTAAAAGTGTCCTTAAATAATTGCATAGCAGTGGGATTCATCATCATGAACAGATCGCTCCCTGCAAGGCATAAAGTCAGTGCAGTAACAGCCTCCCATAATGGTCCTCTCTTTTCTCGGTCTCCCCATTCTGGATTTTTCATCCATGCTTCTCTAGCACCCCACGCATTGGTAGTACCAGAGGAAATAGGCATCTGTAAATCTTTGTCTCCTTTGAGGGCTGCCAATCTAATTCTCTCCATGATGCTGAATGAATATTCCAACCCATAACCCAGAGCAGCAGTTGTGGGGTCCATTATCATATCTTCTCTTTTTATTCCCAAGTCTATCAAATATTTGTTCAATGTTTTCTGGTCATTGATATCCAGAGAAGTCCAAGACAACACGACATGACCATGATCTAAGCAGGCTTTTCCAATCCTTTTGTAATCCAGGTTCATGCTTGCAGAATTAATTAGACAACGCTCTCCTTCAGATACCTCTGCAGCCTTTTCTAAAACTTCAGGATCTTTGTCCGTGTTACCGGAGCCACCGATGATGATCGGGACTTTTACCGCCTGCAGTACATTTTCTACAGTCTTAGCGGCTTCTCGGGCAGAAGTGTCTTTGATAGCAGGATCGGTACTTATCAAATGTATGGTCACCATATCAGCACCATACTTATCCACGCATCTCTTCGCCCATTCTGCTGGATCGTCCAATACATCCTCAAAATGCCTCCTGACAGGCCCTGCAAGATGGATATTCGTATCGAAGACATCATAGGCAATCACAGGCTCATTCGGATTGAGTGCCTCAAAATTATAGAAGGGCAAAGTCTTCTGTCCGCCAACCTTTATAAGATTTTTTCTGGTCCCTCCGTTGGCTTTTGTTGCACCCAATTCCACTTCAAGTACCTCGCCCGGAAAATTTGCTAGGGGAGTTTCAAAATCCAGATCTAGATATTCCGCTTTTTTAACAGATGGCTTTTTAATGGTCGATATCATCGGCAGTATAAACCCCAGTTCACCGGCGATCATATCTATATTCTCGAGTTCTATCTCCTCTACCTTCTCCAACATTTTTATTATTTCTGTTAGATCAAGTGTGTTTTTCATTTTTCCGCCCTATATGAGTCTTATTTTCTTTGCGATATCGTCTACAGCCTTTACTGCCGAGGAGCTTTCTGGCAAATCCAACAGGGATTTACCTACAAGGTTATATTCTGTTATTTCCTCCTCCTCAGGTATCATACCCGCAAATTCCAATCCAGTGGACTTGACTTTTTCTGATATCATTTTTTCATGTGAAGAGTCAACCCTATTCACCACTAGATACAAATGTTTGAACTCTATTCCTAGTTCTTTGGATAGATTTTTAATCCTCTTAGCCGTCTTAAAGCCATGTATTGATAAGTCAGTCACCACGATCATGTCATCCACGCCCTGTGTAGTCCTTCTGCTCAAATGCTCTAACCCTGCCTCGGCATCGATGACAGTGTAGTCATAGCTCCTAGGGAGAGAATCTATAATCTCCCGAAGCATGTGATTTACCGCACAATAACATCCAGGACCTTCGGGTTTTCCCATAACAATAACATCAAAGCTAGGCATCTCAGCCATTATTTCAAGAACTTTGGCTTCTAACCATGCAGTCTTGGAATAATCAGGAGGAAATTCAGATTGCTTTGATATTAATTCCTCTCTAATATCTCCCAGGCTTCTCTCGACTGATATCCCTAGTGCATCAGGCAAATTGGAATCAGGATCTGCATCTATTGCTAAGATGCTTTTTTTACCAGACTTAACCAATTTTCTGATCAGCAACGAAGCAAGTATTGTTTTTCCGACTCCACCCTTACCAGAAACTGCAATTACTTTTCCCATGTTAGTTCATTATTTCGCTCTTTTGATGATCACTTTCTCAGCATTGATTTTTGCATTTTTCAGGATTATTGTTATTCCTCCTGAAGGAGTACCCACTCCTGAAATAGTGCCAACTGGCATGACCTCAAGAGCCTGAGCCTCTATGATATCAGGAGGTGTCTCAATCCATCTTTCAACTACCGGGTGCCCTTTTTCCTTCAAAAATTCTTTTAGACCGACAATGTCTGTGACATCATCCTCTGTCGAGATTTTGTCATACAACTCTTTGGGTATGTAGTCCTTCATCTTCTCTTTCACTTCAGTCGGAAGCCAAATTATCCGATTCCATCCTCCATCTACCTGTAAGAACTTCGGAGACCTCATGTATTCAAATGAGATGCCATGGAAGCCGTTAACCTGTCTTCCACCTCCTGTGGAATCTGCGAGAGCTCCAAAAGTTAATCCGCTAGGTGTCTGTCCCTTGAAATCCCTGTGAACAACTCCAAGGCCATCGCATTCTGGAACATAAAATGTTGTAATTTCAAAGCAGCCACAAGATGTATGGGGATAATCGAATGCTGTATACAATTGTATTCTGTCAATTTCTCCAAGGGACTTCTCGGAAATGATTTTGTTTACACCTTCATATTCGCCTTTCCATTCATCTAGACATTTTTCCTTTGGTATTTCAAATACTGGTCCTTTTGGGTCAACTTTTGCAGCTGCTCTTCCATCAAACCAGCTTATTGCTCCACAATTGGCGTATCTTTGAGCAGAGATTACACAGATATGAGATGGTGCAAAAGACTGACAAAGTGTGCAACCGTAAAAAACATCGACATCATCATCTGTCATACCTCTGGCCCTCGCATCTCTTCCCTCATATATATCAACTGCTTCTTGAAACTTTTTCTTCACTTCTGCAGGGTCAGTTACGAATGTGACTTGTATCTTTTCAATTATCGCCATCTCGCTTTTGAACAATCTCTGGAGGGCTTTTCCGGTTACCTCAAAGTTTAATCCTTTTTTAACTGCTTTTTTATCCAAACGCAACCAAATACTATCTCTCTGATTTAAGTGCATGAAACCTTCGATGTAATTGCAGAAATCGTGTATACGTCGCTCCATGACTCCTTCCATCTCCACTTCAAGCTTCTCACCTGAAACCTCAATGTAGATTCCAAAGGGTATCGAACTCCCCTCTTCTAAATCTTGGACATCTTGACCGACTATGGTAATTTTTCCATCCTCGACCTCTTCTGGACCTTTAACTCTTAAGAGTTCGAATTTCTCTTTTACGTTGGGCCCCCCTAACTCCACATGCATTTGGGGTTTTCGAACTCTTTCACCTTCATAGGCTAACCCCACCTCAACAGGGAGGTCTGCAAACATACCTGACGTACTCATTTTTTCTCCATCTCCTGTGCAATTATAGCTAAATTTTCATCCCAATCCTTGATTGAAAGATTTGGGAAGGACCAGTTACAGTGTGGCTGATAATATCTATCCAGGGATACAGTCTTCAAGTGCTGGAAAGCAAAGGACTTGAGCCCTGCCTCAATCACAAACCCCACATAATATGTCATTCCGAGTATCAGTGCTAGGTCGTGAGGGCCGTCTTCACCAGAGACGCTCCACTCTGGATCGGTGAGCCTGTTGCCAATATCCATGGAAGTCATTGATGCGGCTGGCTTAAAGTCTCTCTTTAGAAACTCTGACAACGTATGGGCTGTCGTAACCACCGGAATATTGGCAGCTCTAGCAATGCGAATGATATGGTCAATCGGCTTTTTTCCCCCTAAATCTATCTCAGCTGCCTCATGTCCCACAATGAAGATTGGATTTTTTGCCTTCTTTAATAATATAGGGACAATTTCAGGCTTTTTGATCACGACAGATTTTATGGGACCCGGAACCTCATATCTCTGCCAAGGTTCAGTTGCCATTGCTATCTTTCCCCCTTCTTACAAGTCTTGGTAATAGCGTTGGATCGGGAGTAGGGACTTCACTCTCCTTCCAGTCCTTTTCTTTTAAGATCTCCAATATCTCATCCTTCATGGTTATTGGGATGTCTGCCATCGTACGTATAAATAATTGAATGTCATCTGGCATGGTTCCGTAAAAACGCTTATGCATGTCTATATAGTGGTTTAGCTTTATTGATCTGCCTTTCGTCGTGTCGTTAGGTCTTATGCACAACTTCGGTATTAGGGTCATTGCTTCCTCCTTTGTCTCCACGGCGATGAAGAGATGTTCAGGCGATGGGCCTGTATAAACACGCTTTCCTGTGCGAGCGTCGATAGTATACCAGTCTTCCTCTTTGTCCTTCCTTCCTAACAATGCCCGTCTGTATTTGGAACCGTGTGGTCCTACGATAACAGGTATGCCCAGTCTCCAGAACCCACTAGCTATGGAGGAGGCTTTTTGGGACATAGCCCCCCAGGCTATACCCACAGCACCCACCCTATTGTGTATGTAATCGGCTATTTCTTCATAATTCGAGTTCAGCTTCCGCCTGGCGAAAATGCTTGCGATCTTAATGGCGGCTCCCGATATATGTGCGTTGGAAACGCAGGAGCCACAGTTCACAAGGCTGCCACCATCAAAAACTCCTGAATATGCTTCATAAAGGCTTAGACCATCCTCGTTTTTGTACATCCCTAGGTTCATAGCGGCGCAACCAGTAGTAGCTACGATAAAGCGTCGTTTTAGGAACTCTTCAATTATAAAAGCATTATCTTTCCAACTGCCTGGATAATTGGAACAGCCAACTATTCCAATCACACCTGGTATTTCACCCATTACGATGGAGGCACCCACTGCCCTGATCTCTGTATCTTGTATAGCCCCCCTGCCTGATCGAATCTTGAACTTTTCATCCTTCATCCTTGACCTGGATGCCCCTATTATAATAGAGTGAAGCTTCAGATTGTTGGGGCACACTCCCTCAGCTTCACAACGCCCGCATCCTATACAAGACTCGTATAAGTCTGAGAGCGGCTGAAGGTTTCCTTTGGCTGCCGCTTCCATGGCTTCTGGAATGGGTACATAATTTGGACAAACCCGTTGACAGCTCAGGCATTTTGTACATTTCTTGGCGTACTCAATTATCTCAGCCTCTTCTGGGAGGATCCCCAACTTTTTCCGTTTCGGGAACAATCCCATTGCAACCCTTGTAGCCACCTCTCCAGCCTTATCCGAATCTAGGATGACTGCACCCGGACTTCTACCCTCC
>CAYZWV010000048.1:0-10102 GCA_964482255.1 uncultured Methanocellaceae archaeon | reverse complement strand
CCTTCCAGTAAAACGAAAGATTGCCTGGACCGGTAACTGTGGTCTGCATCCAGCTACTTTGATAATCAGATATATCTCCACTCTCTGCAGCATCTCCGCCGTAATAATAGGTATCGGTCTGTCCGGACCAGTTCGCATTTCCACCTGTGGTCCAGTTTAGGTCATAATTGTCGACAGCTGCTGAGATATTAATTGATGCCACTCCTAATGCTGCCGCTGCATCGATCAATCCCCAGCCGTACTCTTCATCCCAGCCGGCAGTGCCTTTGTCTTCCGCCGTGCTCTGCAGTCTAGCTCTGATATTATCTGGACCAGTTACACCATTAGCGATCAAAAGTGCCGCCACTCCGGATACGTGGGGCGTTGCCATTGAAGTACCCTGCTTGAAATAAAAATCGAAACTGCTTGGATCTCCAACAAAGGTTTGCTGGAGAACCCCGTCGGCATAGCCATCGCCGTTTTGATCCACCGATGTATCACCTCCCGGAGCGACTACATCCAAGTAACTGCCTGTATTCGAGTAATATGAGCGAGTTTCATCATATCTGGTGGCACCAACTGCGATGACATAATCATCGTATGCAGCAGGATACTCTGTAGGGTTTCCTTCTAGATATTCATTACCAGCAGCGGCGATGACGGTCACCCCGTGGTCGTATGCATATTCAACGGCATCTTCCAACGCTGAGGAAGGACTTGATCCACCCAGGCTCATGCTGATAACATCAGCACCGTTATCGACTGCATAATAGATGCCATCTGCAACCCATGCATTAGATCCACTACCTGTTTCGTTAAGTACCTTCACTGGCATTATTGAGCAACCGAATGCAACTCCAGCAACACCATACCCATTATTGGTTGTTTGGGCTATGGTGCCAGCGACATGGGTGCCATGTCCTTGATCATCATTTGGATGCGCATCGTCATTGACATAATCGTAACCTTGTACAAAAGTGGTGCCAGCCAAATCCGGTGCCTGATAATATATGTCATAATCTTCATAGGCCACCCCCGTATCTATCACAGCCACTACAACGCCAGAACCTGTGGATATATTCCAAGCAGATTCCATATTAATTCCACCATAGACATGATTGTCGAGATGCCACTGAAGAGAGTAATAGGTGTCATTGGGTACCATTAAAGCATGGACAATATAGTTTGGTTCTGCATATTCGACTTCTGGCAAAATCTCATATATTTTGACCATCTCATCTACTGTTTTATCCGAGGGAACCCTTAGTACCTTAGTATCTGAGAGCAGGGTGGACTTCACTGAAGTTCCATATTTGGAATTAGCTCTGACTAATGCATCATCTCCATTGTCAGATTTGAATTTGACTAGAATTTCGCCAGGTACATACGCTGACTTGGCTGGAGCATGATTAAGTTCTTCTCTCTCCAAGATTTCTAGTGGTCTCTCTCCTATATTTGTATCTGTAACTGTAGCTGCAAGGCTAACTCCACTTGTAGATGTTAGAAAGAAAAAGCAAATTAATAGTACCATTAATTTTGTTTTTATTTTTTTGCTACTCATTTGTTCACCCCCCTTTTGTTATCATAAGTGAACATTCTATAAAAAAGTGAAACTTATATAAAAACCTTCTATTTTTTTATTAACAAAAATGTTAATGCATATCAAAATTATAAAAATTCAACAATTATCATGCTGACATAGATTCATTCTACATCTTTTTACCATTTATTATCCTCCAGGATCCATTTCGATTACTAAAGTATTTGCTTCTTCTACTGAAAATTTTTCCTTCATTAATAACTAATGATATACTGTGGATAGACATCTGTCAAGAAACTAGATTTTGGGGAAACAAAATATTAGCAAAAAAAACAAATCAAAAAAAAACATCATCTTCTCTATCATCTACACTTCAACAATAACTTTAGCTGTTCAAATGTCATGTAGCCAGAATAAAGCTCCCCATCTATTTCAAACGTGGGCACTATCTGGAGATTGTATTTTACAAGATCAGCTTCTGTCCTTACTTCAATTTCGACCACACCTATGCCCAAATCTTTTAGTTTAGGAATAGTCCCATCTTCTTTAACCCTTTGACAATCAGATCTTCCATAATACTCAGAATAATAATATGTCATTTCGGTGATTTCACAGGGGATTGGATTATATTTTGCCACAAAGTAGCCTGCGACCAATCCCACTACAAAGCAAACTACAGTTAATAGTGCGAATGTTATTATCTGCTCTCTCTTCAATTTCTAGCCCCTATATCCTCATTATAATGGATTTATGTCAATACAAAGATTATGGTGGCTCCAATTGAAAGCATTGCTAAACAATCTGCCAACTTCTTATTCTAAGATTTTCATAAAATGATTATTTCTTTAGCCATGGCATCATTGATCTGAGCTTTTTGCCAACAGCCTCTACCTGGTGTTCGCTCTCTTTGGACTCTAATTCTTTGAAAACCAGACGATTTGTATTGTTCTCTTTAATCCATTCCTCTGCGAACGTGCCATCCTGTACCTCTCTCAAAATTTGCAGCATGGCTTCTCTTGACTGGGCGTTAATGATCCTTTTTCCCCTGGTAAGACCACCATATTCTGCCGTATCAGAAACGGAGTTCCACATATGGCATAAGCCACCTTCATGGATCAAATCTACGATCAATTTTAGCTCGTGTAGTGATTCAAAGTATGCCACCTCTGCCTGATAGCCAGCATCAACCAAGGTCTCAAAGGTAGCCCTTATCATTTCTGTTACGCCTCCGCACAAGTCCACTTGTTCACCAAATAGGTCGGTCTCCGTTTCTTCCTTAAACGTAGTCTCAATTACCCCTGCCCTGGTTGCACCCAGTGCCTTGGCATAGGCCAGGGCCAATTTCAAGGCATTACCTGTAGCATCCTGAAATACAGCAACCAAGGAAGGAACTCCTTTGCCTTCTTCAAACATCTTTCTTACCAAGGCCCCAGGGCCTTTAGGCGCAACCATAAATACATCCACGTTTTTAGGTGGCTTTATCTGTTTAAAATGGATATTAAAACCGTGCGAAAAACACAAGGCTTTATCTTTTTTCAAGGCAGGCTCGATAGACTCCTTATATACCTTGGCCTGCACATGATCCTGGGTAAGTATCTGTATAATATCTGCACTCTTTGCTGCCTCATCTGCTGAGACAGGGACAAATCCGTCGTTTTTGGCCTGTTGGAAATTAGGGGTCCCTTCTAATTCTGAAATAACTACCTTGCAACCTGAATCGCGCAGACATAAAGACTGCCCTCTTCCTTGGATGCCATAACCGATAATGGCAATGGTCTTATCCTTTATTAGACTTAAATCTGCATCTTTATCATAGAATATCTTCATACTATTTGTCCTCCTGTACGCCCTTCAGACCTCTGGTCAATGCGACCTTCCCCGTTCGTGCCAATTCTTTAATTCCAAACTGCTTTAGCAAAGATTCCATGGCATTGATCTTTGTCTCATCGCCGGTAATCTCGATGATCAGTGTTTTTGGGGAGACATCTACTATCCTAGCCCGGAATATATCAGCTATCTGCATTATCCCGGAACGTGTCTTAGGTTCGGCCACCACCTTGATCATCACAAGCTCTCTTTCGACAGATTCCTCTGCTTTTAGGTCGGATACCTTGATTACTTCTATGAGTTTGTTTAATTGTTTTGTCACTTGCTCCAATACTTTGTCATTTCCCTTTACGACTATTGTCATTCGTGATATCTCTGGATTTTCAGTCACTCCCACTGCTAAGCTATCGATGTTAAAACCTCTTCTAGAGAAAAGGCCCGCAACTCTCGCTAAAACACCTGGTTTGTTCTCAACCAAGACGGAAAGTGTATGCTTCATTTTTCATCCCTCATAGTCTATAATTTGGTTTATAGCGGCACCTGCTGGCACCATCGGAAGCACGTTCTCCTCAGTATCGATCTTGAAATCGATAACAGCAGGTTTATCAGATCCGATTGCTTCTTCGATTGCTGATTTCACCTCGCTTGGTTTATTTACCTCTATGCCGAGAGCTCCGTATGCCTCTGCCAACTTTATAAAATCCGGAGTTTTATCAAGATATGTGGCAGAATATCTTTTATCATAGAACAACTCCTGCCACTGACGCACCATCCCCAGGAATCTATTGTTTAGAATTGCCACTGTAACTGGAATATCATTTAGGACCGCAGTCGCAAGCTCTTGGCTGGTCATCTGGAAGCTTCCGTCTCCTGCGATGTCGATGACGGTTTTATCGGGGCATCCTACCTTAGCGCCTATGGCAGCTGGAAAGCCATATCCCATCGTACCCAGTCCGCCTGATGATATGAAACTTCTTGCTTTAGTACACTTAAAATATTGCGCTGCCCACATCTGACATTGCCCAACTTCTGTTGTGATAATGGCATCGGGACAAAGCTCATAGATCTGCTCGATTATAAATTGCGGCTTAAGTGACTTACCACTACGATCATATCTTAGAGGGAACTCCTTTTTCCATTTCTCGATTTTCTTGAGCCATTCAGATCTGGTCTTCTCTCTCAAACCTTTGATCAGCTCCCTAAGGATGCTTTTTGCATCTCCAACGATCGGTATATCGACTGCAACGCTCTTGCTAATCTCTGCGGGATCGATATCTATATGGATGACTTTTGCGTTTGGGGCAAAGGCATCTAACTTGCCGGTCACCCTGTCATCGAATCTTGCTCCGACTGCTATGATCAAATCGGTTTCCATCATTGCATAGTTTGCATATTTCGTGCCATGCATGCCAACCATTCCCAACGATAAAGGATGTGTCTCTGGAAATGCCCCTTTACCCAATAAGGTAGTTGTAACTGGGGCAAGGATTATCTCCACTATTTCTCGTAATTCTTTGGAGGCATCAGAAATTATGGCCCCTCCTCCTGCATAGACGATTGGACGCTCTGCATCCATTATCGCTTTGATAGCTCTTTTTATTTGTAGTGGGTGCCCCCCAATAGTTGGCTTATATCCTCTTAGATCGAGGCTCTTAGGATACTTGAAATCGATTTCCGCTATCTGAACATCTTTCGGTATGTCAACCAGCACAGGACCTGGCCGTCCTGTGGAGGCGATGTAGAATGCCTCTCTTATGGTCTTGGGCAGATCATTGGCGTCTTTTAAAAGGTAATTGATCTTTGTAATCGGAAGCGTAAGACCCGTAATGTCTGCCTCTTGGAATGCATCGTTACCTATCATGCTAGTGGGCACCTGACCTGTGAACGCCACCATCGGAACGGAATCCATGCATGCATTAGCGATACCAGTAATGAGATTCGTCGCACCCGGTCCGGAGGTTGCCATACACACGCCTGTTCTCCCGGTTGCTCTTGCATATCCGTCTGCCATATGGGCAGCACATTGTTCATGTCTGACGAGAATATGTTTTATGCTGGAGTCATATAACTCATCATGTATCGGCAGTAGTGACCCTCCAGGGATTCCAAAAATAACTTCTACGTTTTCTTTACACAGGCATTCAATGAATGCCTCCGCCCCTGTAACTTTCCTCGCCATTTTTATCACATCAATCGATTGATCCCCTCTAGCATGGCCTCTACGGAGGCCATTATGATGTCCTCTCTTGCACCCCTGGCAGTAACGGTCTTTCCATCCTTGCTCAGCTTGACCCATACTTCCACCAATGCATCTGTGCCGCCCGTAATGGCTTCTACGCGATATTCATCCAACTCAACATCGGCTATTTCTGCGATAGCCCTTCGTAATGCATGGAGAGCTGCATCCACGGGTCCGACACCAATACCAGATTCAATTATGTCATGGTCACCCACTTTTAGTTTAACTGAGGCAGTAGGCGTAACTTTATTTCCAGAAACGACCGTTAGTTCGTCCAATTTAACCTTTGCTTCCCGATATATACCTAACACTGCTTCTGCGATAGCCTGTAGGTCCGCATCCGTCGTCTTCTTGCCCTTGTCCCCCAGCTCCTTTATCCTACGGACTATCTCATCAAGCTGTTCATCGTCAGCATCTAATCCAAATTCCTTTATCGCCATGTTTACAGAGCTTTTTCCCGCATGTTTACCCAGCACAATTTTTCTAGTTCTGCCGATAATTTCCGGAGATATAGGCTCGTAAGTATCTGGCGATGCTAATATTCCATGGGTGTGGATACCTGACTCATGGGTGAATGCATAGTCCCCTATGATAGCTTTGTTAGGCGCTACTAGTACGCCAGTTAGTCTGCTCACTAGGCGAGATGTCGTATATAGGCTTTTGGTGTCTATACCCGTATCATATTTGTACAATGCTTCTAGCGTCATTACAACCTCTTCTAACGAAGTGTTGCCTGCCCTTTCACCTAATCCATTGACGGTCACATGTACTTGCTTCGCTCCTACTCTAAGTGCAGCGATTGAGTTGGCAGTCGCCAATCCAAAATCATCGTGGCAATGCACGCTGATAGGTGCATTTAGTTTGACAAGTCTCTTAAATATATCCTCAGTCCGCTCAGGTATCAACACTCCAACCGTATCGCAGAAACATAGACGATCTGCACCAGCCTCTATGCCTGCCTTATACACAGAAATCAGATAATCGATATCTGCCCTAGAAGCGTCCTCTCCGCTTAACTCAACGATCAAATCATGATCTTTTGCATATTCAGTAACGCTAACAGCCATCTGTTTTACCGATTCTCGATCCTTCTTCAGTTTTCTTTCGATATGTAGGTCCGAAACTGGTACCACCAAGTGGACAGAATCCACATCACACCCTAATGCTAGGTCGATATCCTTCGTAAGCACCCTGGCAAAACTACATATTTCCGCATTTAGGCCTTCATTGGCTATTTTTTTGATAGATGTGCGCTCACCATCAGAGGTGATTGCAGAGCCGGCTTCAATCACGTGTATTCCTAGAGCATCAAGCTTTCTAGCTATCAACAACTTTTCTTCTGCAGTAAGCGAAACACCAGGTGTTTGCTCACCATCTCTAAGCGTCGTATCGAAGAACTGTATGTCCTTAAACGAAACCCCTCTTGTCATTTGCACCGCTCATTATTTCACTTTAACGCAATATCAATCTTTGGGTATCAAACAAATAGCATGGCCAAGACCAGCGTTACATGTGCATCAGTTTGATTAAAATATCCATCAACCGTCGAGCTGTATCCCTAAAAGCATTTATAAGTCGTCTCCAAAGATTTTTTAATCAATCAATGGATGATTCAAGCCGAGATCAGGCAAACAATAGGAAAAGCGGCGCAAAAATAACCGCAATTTTACCTATCAACTTGATTAGAATATTCAACGAAGGACCAGCCGCATCCTTGAATGGGTCGCCTACTGTATCGCCAATGACTGCTGATTTGTGAGCCTCGCTTCCTTTGCCACCTAGATTACCAGCCTCAATATATTTTTTGGCATTATCCCAAGCACCTCCAGCATTAGCCATCATGATGGCAAGTAAGAATCCTGTTAGTAAGGCTCCAGTTAATACGCCTGCTAAAGCTTCTGTACCTAAACTAAATCCAATGACAATAGGTACAATAATTACTATTATTCCAGGAAGTAGCATAGACTTTAAAGCCCGTTTTGTAGCTATATCAACACAGCTTACATAATCTGGTTTGGTTGTACCCTCTAACAATCCCTTAATTTCTTTGAATTGTCTTCTGACCTCGTTGACTACTTCGAATGCTCCATTACTTACGCCTTTTATTGCTAGGGCACAGAATAAGAACGCCATCATGCCACCAATGAGTAAACCAGCGATTACATCTACATTGGTTATGCTAGCCACCTCAATTTTAGCTACCTCAAAGTAGGTGGCCAACCACGCCAAGGATGCCAGTGCTGCAGAACCAATGGCAAAACCCTTCCCCAGAGCAGCTGTAGTATTGCCTACAGCATCCAGGGCTTCGCAACGCTCCCTAACTTCTTTACCTAATCCTGCCATCTCAGCAATACCAGCAGCATTGTCCACTATTGGTCCATAGCAGTCCATAGCTAACAACATTCCCAAATTTATCAACATTCCAACGGCTGCGATGGCTATGCCCAGTAGACCTGCAAAGTAGAAAGCAACTACGGTGGTGACGGCAACCAGTATTATTGGAATTACAGTACTTAGCATACCTACGGATAAACCCTCCATGATATTGATGGCAGGACCCGTTTCACTGGCTTTTGCTATGCCCAATACCGGTTCATGCTCTGATGTGAAGTATTCTGTTACCTCTCCGATCAAGAAGCCGCAGATTAACCCTGCGATCAAAGACCAAAAGATGCCAAGACTATCTCCACCCATATACAGCCTAATGGCTAAATAGCCGGCTATTATCATCAGTATGTTACTTACATATACACCCCTGTTCATGGTGGCATGGGCTTTTTTCACTTGCTGTTCAAAGCTGCCTTTGAATTCTTGGGGCCTAACAGAGAGGGCACCAACTATGGAAGCGATTATTCCTATGG
This sequence comes from uncultured Methanocellaceae archaeon, assembly GCA_964482255.1. GTDB lineage: Archaea > Halobacteriota > UBA148 > UBA148 > UBA148 > UBA148. The sequence continues at coordinate 1,656 of CAYZWV010000048.1, read as the reverse complement.
AACCTAGAAATAGGGGCAACATCATGCCCTTCATCTGAAAGGCAACAACACCCAAAACCATGGCTGCTGCAAGAGCAGATACGTAGGATTCATATAGGTCAGACCCCATTCCAGCTATATCACCCACATTATCGCCAACTAGGTCTGCTATAACTGCTGCATTTCGTGGGTCATCTTCTGGTAAATCTTTCTCAACTTTACCCACTAGGTCAGAACCAACATCAGCACTTTTGGTGAATATGCCTCCGCCAACTCTTAGAAACAGGGCAACAGAAGAAGCACCAAATGCAAATCCTAACCACACATGACTATCTTTTGAAAGCATGGACACAACGGTTAAACCAAATAATCCTAGACCTACTACACAAAAGCCCATTACAGCGCCGCTAGAGAAGGCAATTTTCAGTGCATTGGCCCAACTTCCTACGGCAGAATTTGCAGTTCTAGTATTTGCTCTTGTGGCTATATCCATCCCAAGAAAGCCTGCTAAGGCGGAGGTTGCTGTGCCAAAAAGGTAGGCTAATGCCACCCCTGGTTTTGGCTCTATTAAAAGTGCGAGTATAACGAATGTTACCAAAGTGAAAATAGCCAGGGTTATAAACTCCCGACGTAAAAATGCCATAGCTCCTTTTCTTATTGACTGAGAAATTTCCTTCATTTCTGGAGTTCCTGCATCTTGCCTAATGATGCGTAATCTCAGAACGGCTGCAAATGCCAGACCTACGATGCTGATAAGTAGTGCAAGAAATTCTAATTCCATCTCATCGCCTCAAAAGTTATTTTCACTTCTCGCTACTGGTTTATAATGTTTACTATTATCGAGAAGACAGTGAATCCAAAAACCTCAATATGCTCCCCTTCTTGATCTCATAATCGAACCTATTCAATGCTAATCCTAAAAGAAGATTCTTATTATCTATCGTCTTACTATCCAATTTAACAAATAGAGATGAGATTATTATAATAGCATAATAGGCTCGTTACTTCTGGTTTTGTGCCCTAAAATACCTTTCTCATTCCAAGCAAACGTTGCAACCCTCGGGGACTATATCCTGTTCTTTATGTAGTTCACAGAGCGTCTTGTCTGTCTTAACCTTCGTACAGATTTCACAAGTTCTAAGGGTCAAATTACCAAAGTTGCCGTCTCTCGCCACATCTTTTGCAAACTCTTTGATCATCTCCTTAACATCCTTTTTAAATTTCATGTCTTTCCCCCTCTTTTCCTTTACATACTGCGAAACCGCTGCCTGAGTAACTCCAAGCCTTTCAGACACTTCTTTTTGAGGCAATCCCAGCTTCACAAGCTCTTTAGCCAATTCAGATCTTATACTTGGTAGAACATACCAAACCACTAGTGCACAAGGAAGTTTCATTTTCACCACCGCAAGTTTAATATATCATTTATGCTTAACGATTGTTAAATACTTAACGATTGTTAAGTAAGAGCACTATGTAAAGAGAACCTATATAAAGTTAACGCCGTTAAGCCAGGGTGGCAGAGCGGGTATGCGACTGACTGCAGATCAGTATACGAGAGTTCAAATCTCTCCCTTGGCTCTATGGAGATGCATGTATATGTCTTCGTTAGAAGTGAAAGAGCGGTTAGCGTCGTCATAATAACCCATGATAAAGACATTGCAAGCACTGCAAAAAAAC
>CAYZWV010000047.1:0-10154 GCA_964482255.1 uncultured Methanocellaceae archaeon | reverse complement strand
GCATGCAAAGCAACTATCTTTACCACCGCTCCAGGATGCGACGACTTTTGTCATAATGTACAATTAAGTCTCGGTGATATTAGGATTTGTGCTCTAAACCGATAATCGATAACGAGATTTCTTACTTTAAGTGTAATTTGCTTACTTTACATTCAAAGACGTACCGCATTTTCAACGCTCTATGTTTCAACAATTTTTAATTTTATGCTAACAGTTTATTCCGCCCGGTAGGGTAACCTTTCTTCTTCAATGGCAGTTGCAATATGTTCGATATAATTTTCTCTGTATTGAGGGTCTCTCCATGTGCAGGTTTCGGGCTTTTTCTTAAAAAGGGGATGTTTTCTTATTTTTTTCCATGCTTGCACTAAGCTCATGTCACGCACATTTCCAAAGGAAAGAGGTATGTGTAAGCAGGGCATAACCTCGCCGGTTGGTGAGATCCACATCCACCTTCTCCCCGCAAAGCATCCCATGATATCCGGATCCCTGTAGGAGTAAGAAGAGGATACCCTAGGTCCGTTTTTTCTCTTATTTGCCTCATTTTGAAACTCAGCCAATCTCTCATAATCCTCTTTCTTCAGGATGTCGATTTCATCGAACCCCCACTTGCCCCCGGGAACCACCTCATCAACCAAGATCTCATGTACACCAAGTGAGCTGCAATGTTTGTATAAGGCTTCCAACCTTTCAAAATCTGAGTTATAGGGATTAGCTGTGTATTCGACGATTCCAATCAAACCCGCTTCAACACTATACTTGACTCCTTCAGAGGCTTTTTCAAAAATACCTTCAATTCCCCTGAAATCATCGTGCTCCTCTGGATAGGGGCTGTCCAAGCTGACATGCAGATAAAAAAGCCCTGCATCCTTCAGTTTTCTTACGTAATCTTTTGTCAGGCGGAGACCGTTCGTTATCAGATGAGTGGAAGCTTTGCCTATATCAACATGATTGATCAAATCGAAGATATCGTCCCTTAGGGTTGGCTCTCCTCCCTCAAAGCTTACATGATAGGCTCCCATTTCAAGTGCCTGATCTATAACATGATAAAGCTCCTTGGTGGAGAGTTCAGAGCCTTGCTCCATTCCGTGTACTATGCAATGCTTACATTCGCATTGACACCTGCCTGTGGTTAGCAACATCAAACTCTCAGGCATAGATTTCCGCAAAAGGAGTCGATTCACCTGTGCACCTACAAGCCTTCTAAAAGGTCCACTTGGAGCAGGTGGCATTAAATTGGATATTACGACCTCTTTTTCCCGAACGGCCGCTAGTTTCTCCATAGCTGCATGGGCATTAAACCCTTCGGCGATATGCTCTACCAATCTTGAGATCGGTCCTCTTACCACCATCTGTGCACTTCTATCTTGAATATCAAGCAGTATCTCAAAGCCATGGCCCTTATAAATAGATAATTCCAAACTAAATCCTCCTTATTCGGTCATAGGTAGACACCATATATTGCCGAAATGTTAACTATGACAAGCATTAGGGTGTAGTTTAAAACACCCACATGTGTCAACTTTATATGGGCTTCATGCTCACCTGAGCGAGTGTATCCATGGGAAATTGCCCTGATTTTGAAGACGGTCAACCCAAGATATGGCATTAAGAAAACCCAGTTCAAGCTAAAGGTTTGCCAGAGCACTATGAGCCATAGGTATTCAAATAGGCTCATCAAAACCGTGAAAGATATCGTACCTTTTGGAGTCAGCGGTGTAAAACGCATTGAATCTTTATCATGGTAGGCTAAGCAGCCTATTATAACTGCCAGAGTTGCAACAAAGGCATCCCATGAAAATATCCTTTCAGGAGCAACCATGGCTATTCCACCCAAGACCATCAGACCGCTCAGGGATCGATAAATGCGTCTTTGAAGCTCTGTCAGTCTTTTGAAAGGCGGGCTTGCAGAGTATGTCAAACCCCAAGTGAGCATTAGGACAGCCACAAAAAAGCAGGTTGGATTGAATAGGAAGAGTGCAACCCACAAACAAAATATGGTCTCAACCAACATGAAGAATATGACAGTTTTTGGTGAGAGGATGCCGGTTACCAGTGGAAGGGTTGAATTTGGTGGACCGAGACGTTCATCCTCTCCTGACCACCAGTCATATAACATGTCTGCCTGGGAGATAACCCTTGTCAACAGGCCTGCTGCCAGTAAACCTACAATAAGCTTCCATAGGGGGAGCAAAGGAGCCTGAATCATAAATAGAAGTGCTCCGGTGCTGGCACACAAAACACCCCAGGGAAACCATAGCACTCGATGAACGCAAAGTATGGCGAGAATCTTTGCCTTTATGCCTTTACCTTTTGGTCCTGCTACGCCAAATCCTATATCGAAGAGAGACGGCTCCATAATGACTATTCCAATTCTGATTTTGCCTTTTTGAGTAACTCAAAATTATAAAATTCTTGGGATGTGTTTTTGATATAACCCAAATCTTTCATCAGTCTTACAATTTGCATCATTACGTCTATACTGCCTGTTATGTCAGTGCGAGGCTGATTGTACTTTAGAGCCTCCCTGACAATATCTGCGGAGATTCCGATATATCTGGAACTGATTTTTGCAGCCTCTTCTGGCTCTTTATGGCAAAATTTCTCTGCCTTCAAAATTGCTTTTATAAACTTTAGAACTATATCGGGATTGTCTTGAAGAAAATTTTCCGTAGTAGTAAGGCTACAACCAGGTACCTCTGGTAGAATGTCCTTTCCTCTGGCAATTATCTTTCCCATGCCAAGTTCAACTACCATTGTGGCATAGGGCTCCACATTGGTTGTAGCATCTACCCTGCCGCTTAATAGGGCAAGTATGGCTGCATCCCCACTTGGAAGCCTTAGAATCTCTGTGTTTTCGGGCGTTATATCATACTTTTTGAACAAAGCTTGAGATGTCAGGTCCTTCATACCACCCTCAACTGGAAGGGAGATTCTTTTTCCTTTTAGCTCAGAAAGGTTTTTGATGTTCGCATCTCTTCGAACTACTGTAGCTGTTTCCTCATAACCTGAGCCAGCCACTACGACTAATTTGTCTCCTCTGTCTCTTGCGCTCACAACTCTCGTCCAGGGAACGATCCCAAAAGAAATGTCACCAGAAATAAGTTTATCAGCCAATACCCAAGCTGTTGGATCAACTGAACATGAGACGTTTAAACCCTGCTCTTTGAAAAATCCTTTGTCGTAGGCTACATAGCCAGGCATTTGGCATATGCCCCTTATTAATCCAATTTTGATGTACAAATCGCTCCTCCTCACTTAAAAGTCTGATAGATTTTATTAAGGATGGGGCATACCATTAAAAAAGATTTTGGACGGAAAAGAATTCTCCATAGAGTTTGAGCCTTTAAAATCAGTTCCCAATGCAAATTAAAAGTGGATGTCCTAAGAACATATCAAATTTATTCGGATAATGAACCTGAATATGAAATCTTAGAGGCTAAAATTTTCCCCGTATATAATCCAGGACAGATTCAAATACAGCCTTGCCGTCTCCGTTTTCTTTGTAGACTCTCGTCCAGTCTGGGTGCGTATACCTATAGAAAACCCTTTCCGGGTGAGGCATTATTCCAAAGACATTCCCTTCTGGACTGCATATGGATGCGATATTGTATAAAGATCCGTTGGGATTCCAAGGGTATTCAGCATAATTACCCTGTGGACCAACATATCGAAATACTACCTGATCGTTGTCAATCAGATGTTGTAAATATTCGTCCTGTTTTTCCAACGGAAAGAGAAATTTTCCTTCTGCATGAGCAGAAGGCATCAAGACAACTTCTTGGTTTGGAATCTTTTTTGTGAAGATACAATTTCCTTTGCTTTCGTGCTTTAGTAGGGTGGGTCTGCACTCAAATCTGGAGGAATCGTTGATCGCTAGAGCTGCTTGAGGATAATTGCTCATCACAGAATCGAATGCTGGCAAAAGTCCCAATTCAACGAGAACTTGGAAACCGTTACAAATGCCGCCAACTGGGTAGCCATTCTCGGCGAATTCGATCATTTTTTTACGTAGTGCGCTCTTAATCCTTGCTGCGAAGATTGCACCCGCACGAACGTAATCTCCTGCCGAGAAACCACCAGGAATCATCAGGCACTGATAATCAAACAGGTCTTTCTCACGTATCAGTTGCTTCAGATGTAACAACTCTGGATCTGCACCAAGTCTTTTGAATGCTAGATACACCTCTTGCTCATTATTCGTTCCCTCTATAAGGAGAACTGCAACCCTTATGTCATTTATATTCATAGACCAACTCAACCCATGTAATCGTAGATGGGGTCATTCCAAACATCTCTTAGCTCTTTGACTGGAATGTCAATCAAGGTTCTGTCATTGCTTTGTATCCGGAAAGTGTTTCCTCCGACCTCTCCTATCCGAAAAAGGGGTCCTTTGAAAGCCTTTTCGAATTCGCTCGCACGATTATGCTTCACCTCGACTATCCATCGCGTGTTTGACTCAGAGAACAATTTGTAATCATCTCTCATATTCCCAATTAGTCCTAGGTCGACCCTTGCACCAACATCCCCTCCAATCAACATCTCAGCTATACATAGGGCTATGCCACCTTCTGAGATGTCATGACAGGATGCTATGAAGCCATTTTGGATTGCAGAGATCAATGAATTCATTCTCTCCTGCAATGCCTTCGGATCGACCACTGGAACTGTTGTACTCGAGATGCCCAAGAGTTTGAGATATGCGGAACCCCCCATTTCTTTTTTCGTCTCCCCGATCAAATATACAGGATTTCTCTCCTTTTTCATGTCGACGGTAACACATTGTCTAATATCTGAAACGATTCCTATGCCAAGTATAGTGGGTGTTGGAGGTATACTCCTGAAGGGGGCTTCATTATACAAACTGACATTTCCAGATACAAATGGGACTCCAAGTGCCTTTGCAACATATCCAAGAGCTTTAGCAGAAGAGTAGAGCTCACCCAATCTTTCTGGTTTTTCTGGATTTCCGAAATTTAAGCAATCTGCAAATGAATGTGGCATTGCACCCACAGAAGCCAAATTTCTACAAACCTCATCGAGGGCAGAGGCGGAACCCCAGAAGGGGTCAATCTTGGTATAGGATGGATTTACATCTGCAGTGAGCGCCAATCCTCGATATGAACTTTCTAAGGGCTTTATAACGGTTGCATCTCCATGTGTATTTTTTCCTAAAACACCTTGTAGTGGCTTAATTACAGTGGATGCTCGAACCTCATGATCATACTGTCTGATCACCCATTCCTTGCTTGCGACGTTGGGCGAGGACAGGAGTCTCAACAAGATTTTGCCATAATCATCCGGCTCCTCAAATGGCGAGTCTTTTCGCTCCATGGCTTTTATTTGAAAGGGCTTGTCATAAACCGGTGCCTTTGTAAGAAATTCCATGTCCATCTCGAATATCTTCTTTCCGCCGTAAAAAATTCTCTGAATCTTTTCATCTATTACCTTTCCAATGACCGTCGACGGGACGTCCCAGTCTCCGAATATTTTCGATACATCTTTCAAATTCTTTGGATCGACTGCAAGCATCATCCTCTCTTGAGATTCAGACACCCATATCTCCCATGGTGCCATCCCAACCTCTTTCAAAGGCACCCGGTCCAATTCGACCTCTGCTCCATAGCCCCCTGCCAAAGCCATTTCTCCCACTACACATGAAAGTCCTCCACCCCCAAGGTCCTTCATTCCTTCTAGTAATCCTTTATTGGATGCATCCAAGCAAGCATGGATTAATGGCTCCTTTGTTATAGGGTCACCAAGCTGGACAGCTCCTCTCAGTTCTTCAGAGGATTCATTCAACTCAGCAGATGCAAATGTGACACCATGGATGCCGTCCCTCCCTGTCTTGCCACCTACTAGGACCAGCAAGTCACCAGGTTTCTTCACCCTGCTCCTTATAATGTGCTTTTTCTTCACAACCCCAATACAGCCAACATTTACTACGCAATTTCCGATATATCCTTCATCGAAATAAACCATGCCAGCCACTGTGGGGATACCTACCCTATTTCCGTAATCGCTTATTCCTGCAACGACGCCAGAGAATAGATATCTCGGATGTTTAACACCCCTCGGGACGTGTGAACTGTCCAACGGTCCAAAGAACAAAGGATCAATTAGAGCTACTGGCTGAGCGCCCATACAGACGATGTCACGAAGGATTCCTCCAATGCCAGTTGCAGCTCCTCCATAGGGCTCTATTGCAGATGGATGATTGTGAGATTCCAGAGCTACTACGTACGCATGGTCTTCATCAAACTCTACAACGCCTGCATCTTCTTTTATCACTAGAATGTTTTGGGGTGCATCTATACCAAAGACGAATTTTTTTAAGATGGGTGTAGAGCACTTATAGCAACAGTGTTCTGACCATGCCTGGCCAAGGGATTGAAGCTCGATATCTGTTGGATTCCTCTTTTTTTCGAGAAAATGTTTTTTTATCCTACGCATCTCAGGCAGGCTGAGACCCAATTGGGCTTCCTCACTGATCTTCACTAGCTGTTGATCATCTGCGCCTATCAAATCGATCTCATAGAGGAGCAAGAGATCACCTTATTTCTATCCGATAGGTCTGAATTACGGGGTTTGCAAGAAGTTTCTTACACATCTTATCGATGTCCTTTTTCGCTTTCGTCCTGTCCTCTGTAGCAATATCTATCCTAAATGTTTTCATCATTCGCACGTTTCTCACTTCATCAAATCCAAGCAAGTTCAGAGCTTTCTTGACGTTCGATCCCTCTGGATCCGCAACTCCTTTTTTGAGACTTATGGTAACATCTGCTTCCAATTACATTCCTCTGGATATTTTATGATCCTTGTTATTAGATTAGATTATCGTTATTTTGATTAGCTTATTTTAGTTTATTTTATAGATGGATTTATATGCTATATTAACTCGTATAATGTATTCCTCCTCCTGGGGATACGCCCAATGCCGATGATTAAGTTCTCTAAATCATTTGGTGATAGATATTCACCAGCAGTTCCACCGGCTGATTTTGTTATGTGTTCTTCCATGAGCGTTCCTCCGAGGTCGTTTACTCCGTAAAGAAGCATCATTTGCGCCGATTTTATCCCTAATTTCACCCATGAAGATTGGATGTTTTTTATGCTTTTGTGTAGTAAGACCCTTGATATGGCATGTACCTTGATGTCATCGATGCCTTTCGACCGATGCGTAACCTTGCCTAGAGGATTGTTATTCGACATAAAGGGAAGCGGTATGAACTCAGTAAAACCTTTGGTTTTCTGTTGAACATCCCTGATCAAGAGAACGTGGTCGATTCTCTCCTCAAAAGATTCTACATGCCCGTAAAGCATGGTCGCAGTGGTTGGTATTCCCAGACGATGTGCGGTAGTGATGATATTTATCCATTGTTCGGCCGAGATTTTGCTCGGACAAATTTTTCTTCTAATAGAGTCATCAAGAATCTCAGCAGCAGTTCCAGGCATCGAGTTCAATCCACTATTTTTTAGAGCTTTAAGTGCGTACTTGATGTCCACATTAGAATTTTTGGCTGCATGAAATATCTCCATCGGAGAGAATGCATGTATGTGCACCTCAAAGTGGGACTTTATGCGCTCCAGCATTCCGCAATAATCGTCTAACACCATACCCCTGAGCAGCCCCCCCTGTATGCAGATTTCCGTCGCTCCGATTTCGACGGCTTCTTGAACTTTCTGCAGAATTTGTTCTTCGCTTAGTACATATCCCGTCTCACTTTTGAAAGCACAAAAGGCACAATCTCCTATACAGGAATTTGTGAAGTTGATATTTCTATTTATAACATATGTTACCGTGTCGCCCACTGACTCTCGCCTTAATCGGTCGGCAAGATGGAAGAGCTTTTGGGATGGGAGAGATGCCAAATATAACGCATCGGCTTTCGTAGTACTGCCGTCTAGCACCCGTTCTAGTATTTCATCTATCATTGATGGTTACTCCGTACTTAGTTCGCTCTAAACCCATTTTCATTTGAATATCTTTTCACCAATTCCTCGATGGAGGAACTATACCAGCCCTCTTGAACAAAATGAGGATATATCGGCAGTCGTTCTCTTAATTCTATATTTCCGACCATAGAACGGATTTCATCTAAAGAAGGCCACTTAGCCTCAGGATTTATATGGTCGACTGTCACCGGTGAGATCCCTCCTAGGTCGGATGCGCCACATGCCACCAATGATCCCACGGATACGAGATTTGGTGGCACCTGTATGGCAATTTCTTGGGGCAATATAGCCCTTGCGATTGCAACAACTTTTTGCATCTCCTCCAAAGAAGGGGGTCTAAGATCGGACATCAAGGTATTTGATTTGGGTATAAAATTCTGAACTATCACTTCTTGGATATGACCATAGCGTTCATGAAGTCTTCTTATCGCCAATAGTGATTCAATTCTATCATCCCATGTTTCACCAATTCCAACCAAGATGCCAGAAGTGAATGGAATTTTCAGCCTCCCGGCATTCGCGATCGTCTCCAACCTTATGCAAGGGTCCTTTCCAGGACTCCCCTTATGTGCATCCACGTCGCCGGTGGTCTCGAGCATTAATCCCATGCTTGCATTTAAAGGCTTCAACCCCTTCATATCAGCATAAGAAAGAACTCCAGCATTTGTGTGTGGCAGAAGACCGTTATCTATTGCCATCTGGCATAAGTCCATCACGTACTCAATGAAGCTTGAATAGCCGATCTCCTGAAGTGTTTCTCTAAATTTTGAAACTTTATCGGGCTCGCCGAATGTGAACAATGCCTCGGTACAATTACTGCTTGCACCTTTTTTCAACAAAATATCAACATGATCTTTGGTCATCAAAATCGCTTCTGGGTGATTGAAGTCACGCCGAAAGCCGCAATAGCCGCACATATTCCTACAAATGTTCGTGACTGGAACGAAAACGTTTTTAGAGAAGGTAACATAAGGCGGGATGTGAATTGACATATATGGTCTATTCACCCATAAGTAATAGAAATACAAGACTCTTACGATTACGATTATGAAAGTAATAGTTCCTTATAAGAAAAAAGGCGGAAAATCGAGGCTATCTCCTTTGTTGAGCCCCTCCGAAAGAGAAGAATTGGCCGATTATATGCTAGAGGATGTGATTTCCGCCCTATCAAATGCAGGATTGGAAGATGTATCCATTGTAAGCGATGAAGGTCTAAACGCCGTATTGAATAAAATAATTGCTAATTCGACTGAGTCGATGCTTATTATAATGCCAGATCTGCCGCTGATAAGGAGGGAGCATGTTCTAGATGTCACAAGCTCAAATGAAGATGTGGTCATTTCACCTGGCAGGGGAGGGGGCACCAATATCTTATTTCTAAGAGATCCCTCTACTTTTCGTGTAGATTACCATGGATCGAGCTTTCTAAATCATCTGCGAATCGCCAAAAATAGGGGTCTGCTGACAAGAGTGTATGAGTCGTTCTACGCGAGTTGCGATATCGATGAAGTGGATGATCTAGCTGAATTGATAATTCATGGAAGAGGTAAAGCAAGCCGATATTTGCGTAGCATAGGAGTATCTCTTCAGATTACAAGCGGTCGAGTTCACGTTAAGAGGTGATACTCAAAAGAAAAGCATATGTTCGACTGGAATTTCTAAACATTGTTTAGCAATACTCCTGGAAACTACCTAAGTTATGCCAACATAATACAAAAATCATGTTTTTGGAGACGGAAAAAAGACATTACTAGGAAAGTAAGATTTTACAAGGAGAATTTGATGACGATCACACCAACCAAATAAACACCCAAAGTCGATGAATATTTTATTTTCTGGATCAAAAACACATCATCGTTCTCTCAGTAGACAGTTGTCAACCAGCTGGAATACCTGCTTTCTTTACCCCTAACTATCTCAAAGTACTTGTCCTTCAGCTCTTTCGTGATGGGTCCTATCTTTCCGTCATATATCGGCCATCCACTGATACTTGTGACGGGCGTTACTTCCGCTCCCGTGCCGCACAAAAAGACTTCATCAGCAATATAAAGCTCAGTCCTTGCTATCTGGCGCTCTATAACATCGTACTTTAGATTTCCTGCCAGTTCGATGATGGATGCCCTCGTTATGCCCTCCAATATGTCTGAATAGACCGGGGGGGTGATCAACTGACCATTTCGAATAAGAAAAATGTTCTCACC
>CAYZWV010000046.1:0-10307 GCA_964482255.1 uncultured Methanocellaceae archaeon | reverse complement strand
TGCAGAGCCAATATCTCCAAAAGCCTCTTTCATCGCATTTCCGAGGTTTAGCCTGATATCTTTGCTCCTTCCTGAAACATAGATGTGCTCACCACCAAGTCCAAACACGATAACAGTCGTAATTCCCTCAAGGTTTAGCAGGTAATCTGCAGCCTGAGGAAGTGCATCTCGATCTTGTATCAGCCCCACATTCGAAATCAAATAGCTTCCTTTGGTGCGTCTGCTCTGGATAGCCTCACCTAGGATATCTAGCGTCTCAGTGGACATCGATGGCATCTCAACCTTTCCGAGCAGGTCGTGATCTGCTAGAGGATACAAAAAAGCGGCTGCCGTCAAATCTGCGGGACTGGTCTCCATCTTGAACTCGTGCGTATCGGTTCTGATACCGTAAAGCAGCGCAGTTGCAAGTTCTTTACTGATCGAAATGCCCAACTCTTGGAGATACCCAGTCATGATAGTGGCCGTTGCACCCATTTTCGGGCGGATGTCACAATAATGGGCGTCGATTTTTTCGAGATCGACTGGATGGTGATCTATCACTATTTCAACCTCCACATCCTCTGACAAAGAGTTATTTGCACCTGGAATTGCTGTATCTACAAGCGCGATTTTGTTGAATTCGCTCAAATTGGATTCGTTGATTCTTCGCAATTGGATTTTAAGCAGGTTTATGAATGCTCGATTTTCTTGGTGGCCAATATCGCCTTGGTAAAGTACTTCTGCATCTATACCAATGAATTCTGCCATGTATTTCAATGCCAATCCACTTGCGATTGCGTCAGGATCTGGATTATCATGGATGACTATCCCTAGTTTACCTTTCTTCCCAACGCCTTTCATGAGTTTGAGCAATTCCCTCCCATGTCGAACAGATTCTACACGCTCGAGATATTCCGCAGCAGTAGTTGCTATAATCGATGATGGTAGGAGGACCATGTCTGCGCCAGCCTCCTCCAATTTTTCCTTAGTAACAGGATCTATTGCTCTTACTACAGTATGGATAATTGGTGATATGTTTTGGATAATCTTGAGTGCAATTTCATTTGCCTGAACGTTTGAACTTAGTATTAGTACTGCTCCGAAATTTTCTAGATGAGCTCTGTTCAATGCCTTTGTGTCACTGATATTGCCTTGTATTGCTTCAAATTTTTGATCTCTGAGCGACTCAACTCGTTGAGAGTCTCTATCGATGATGATAAATTGTTTACCCTGTGCCCTAAGCTCGTTAGCAACTGCAACGCCAACGCTACCACAACCTAGAATTGCATATTTCGGCGCTTTTTTATTTGATGTCCTCTCTTTTTTCGGTGTATTTTGCATGATAATGAATGCTAAACATCTGAGGTATTTATTCATCTTTCGGTCAATGTTTAAATAATATGACCATAAGTATGTTTCAGGGCCGGTAGCTTAGCCAGGTAGAGCAACGGGCTCTTAACCAAAGGGGAAAATTAAAGATAGTACATAAATCGTCAACCTTGCCTTTCAAGTTCCTTAGGGCATGAGATCGGAAGGAGATTTTTTTTGAGTCTTCCTCTCGCAGAAGCAACTTTCCCTTAGGGAGACTCCTTAGAGAGACTCCTTTAGAGAGACCCGTCGGTCAAGGGTTCAACTCCCTTTCGGCCCGTTTAAAATATGCCGCTTGACTTTTTAGTTTACTTAACTTTTTTAATTTACCCTACATCTATCCTAAACCCTTAACTTACTCGACCTCAGTAGAGGTCGATTGCAGGTCCATATTGGCTCGGCTAAAAAAGCCTGCTAAGAGGGTCTAGTCAGGAAGATTTCGATAGATGAAACGTTTATAGTTTCACCTTTTTCTCCCTCTAACTTCTCAGTTCCAATTTCAATAGACTTTACTTCTGCATCCTGCATAAATCGGTTTCTTACCACTTCAGCGGCATCCACAGCTCTACTGATGGCCCTTCCTCTGGCCTTTATGGCGACTTCGCTTGCCCCATCGTTGAACTGCGTAACCGCCGCCAATACGTAGTTCATGATAGGTTTGTTTCCGACATATATCACGTTATCTTCTGATCCCTTTGTTTCTGACATCTTTGACCTCCTAGGTTACTATTGATGTTAGTTATTAATTTTAATATCCTCATTATTAATGTTTTCCTCCAAAATAAGAAAAACTTGATGTAGTAGGGAATCTTAAAGATGCTTTTGCTAAATAAGGAGATGTTATGATGGGGTCTACTATGATAGTCGGCGGATTTTTTGGTGATGAGGGAAAAGGTAAGATCGTGGCACATCTTGCCCTAAAAGATGAGCCATCAATAATAGCAAGAGGAGGTGTCGGCCCCAATGCTGGGCATACAGTCGAAGAAGGTAAGCAAAAGCATGGCGTTAGAATGGTTCCCTCGGGCTTTATCTACGAGGATGCGAGACTTCTGATTGGAGCTGGTGTCTTGATCGATCCTCGTGTCCTAGAGCGCGAAATAAACGAATTTAGAGTTCATGATAGAATTGGCATCGATAGTAGGTGTACTCTCATTGAGGAAAAACACATTCTAGAAGATAAACAAAATAAGCGGTTGTCAGGTAAGATAGGAACAACTGGAACTGGTTGTGGGCCAGCCAATAAGGACAGGGTGATGAGGTGCGCACGACAAGTGAAAGAAATCGAAGAGTTGAGCGCATATATTACGGATGTTCCGCTCGAGGTCAACGATGCACTTGATGATGGTAAAAAGGTAATAATAGAAGGGACTCAAGGATTTGGAATATCGCTATTCTATGGTACGTATCCCTATGTAACGTCAAAGGATATAACGGCATCACAGATCGCATCTGATGTCGGAATAGGTCCAACTCGGGTAGATGATGTGATAGTCGTCTTTAAGGTATTTCCCACTCGGGTTGGTGAAGGACCTTTTTCAACTGAGGTGAGCCCAGAGGAGGCTAAACGTATGGGAATCGCAGAATACGGCACCGTGACGGGTCGCCCAAGACGCATAGGTATGTGGGATGGCCATATGGCAAAATATTCAGCTATGATCAATGGGGCGACACAAATTGCGCTAACCGGTTTAGACAAACTAGATACATCATGTTATGGCATGACAGAGTACGAGGATCTTAGCAGTAGGATAAAGGAGTTTGTTCATAAAGTAGAGCAAGAGGTAGGTATACCAATAACGATACTCTCAACTGGCCCTAAGATATCCCAAACTATTGATTTACGTAGCTGACCATGAACCTGCTTGAAACTGTAATTGGGGTCCTGGAAGAGGGGCCAATATGTGACAATTGTTTGGGGAGACAGTTTGCAAATCTATCAACGGGGATGACAAACAAGGAGAGGGGATGTGCATTAAAGACTGTCCTAGTGATGCTTGGTCATCAAAAGTTTAAGGACGGCGATCCATCGCTTCTTCAAAAACTTGAATCTTGCACAAAGCAGGCTAGATCCATTTTGAACGTTGACGGGGCGGACGAGAAGTGTTGGATTTGTAATGATCTGTTCAAGAGTTTGGATGTTTGGGTTCAGCGGGCATTGAAGTTGCTTAAAAAATACCAATATGACACATTCCTTATCGGCACAAAGGTTTCAGGACTACTTGCTGAGAACGAGGAGATAATATGGACAACGTCTGGTACAACAAGTGCTGAACCGCTCAAATCAGAATTGAATCGGGAAATAGGAAAGTTGATTCAAGAAGCGACCAGCAAAGAGGTCAATTTTGAGAGGCCTGATATTCTAATCTTGCTTAATCTGGCTGAGGACAAAGTCGAATTGCAAAGTAGCTCTATTTTTATATATGGGCGATACAAGAAATTGATTAGAGGAATACCTCAAACGAGGTGGTCTTGTCCCCTGTGTCAAGGCTATGGATGTGAACACTGTAATTACAAAGGAGATATGTACACAACTTCTGTTGAGGGACTGATGAAAAACCCCTTAATAGAATGTAGTGGTGGAGTTGATGTAGTACTTCATGGCGCTGGACGCGAAGATATAGATGCACTAATGCTTGGAACAGGAAGACCTTTCGTGGTGGAAATAAAAGAGCCTCTATATCGGCATTTCGATCTGACAGATCTAGAGAATAGCATCAATAGATCTGCGAAAGGCAAGATTGAAGTAAGAGGTTTGAGATTCGTTGAAAAGGACATGGTAGCGGAGGTCAAGATTGCTGATGCAGATAAAGTTTATAGGCTTAGAATTATATTTAGTGATGCAGTTTCGGAGGGAAAACTAAAAGCTTCACTTGATAAAATATGCACTAACATCAAACAAAGAACACCCAGTAGGGTAGCACATCGGCGAGCCGATAAAGTCAGAACAAGAACCGTTCACTTCGCCAAACTCATGGATATGAATGCAGAGGGGGCAACTATTTGCATCAGATGTGAATCTGGGTTGTACGTCAAAGAACTAATATCTGGCGATGAAGAAAGAACAAAGCCGAACCTTTCCGAACTGCTAGGAACTGAAGTACAGGTTACAGAATTAGATGTAATTGGGGTTAAACATGCCAGGCTCAAGAAGAAAAACCAGACATAAGCTTAAAAAAGGGGTAAGAGAAAAAGGGTTGTCGACCATAACTAGGGCCATTCAGGAATTTAAAATAGGACAAAGAGTTCATATCACAATAGATCCAAGTGTTCATGATGGTATTCCTCATCCTTCCTTTCACGGTAGAACTGCTAAGGTGACTGGACGAAGGGGTAGAGCATACCTACTGGAAGTGAGGGACGGAAATACGTTCAAAGAGCTGATAGTTTGTCCACAACATCTAAAGCCCCAAAGGTGAACTCATGATCATAAAAGAAGTTGTAAGCGAGGAACTATTGACCCTCTCTGAGGTAAAGAATATCCTAAATAAAATTCAGGATGAAAGGCTAAAAAAAGGAGAAGAGCTAAGATACGAGCAAAGGCGGGCAATTGAGCACACGAATAAGTTTGCAAAGACCAGTGCAAAGTCATCTAGGGCTTTAGTAGACGAATTAATCAAATTAGAGAAAATGAAACCAGAAATAGCCATCCGAATTGCGGATATAATGCCAAAGACCAAAGATGAGCTTAGGTCGATATATGCAAAGGAACGATATACGCTTGTAGAAAAAGAGCTAGAGGCGATATTAGATCTTGTTAGCGATCATGCCTAGGAGGTGGGCGATGATGCAGAAGGAGGGGAGGGAAGATTACATATGGGTGTTGGACTATCTGCAATATGGGCATCCAGATGACCCTAGGCCAGTGTATCAGAAAAAGCCCATAGTCCATGGTGTGGGTGAGAGTCATTTTGTATTACTAGAATTGATACCGAAAGCGGGAGTAATACCGGAAGCCCATAGAAAAATCTATGTGGGGGAAGGCGATCGAGATGAAATCGATCATGTTAAGCGTCGCTTAAGATATGACGATTTGACGCACGGAGCTAAGATAGAACTTCCCTATGTACTTGAGGAGATAGTTAAACGTGATGAGGATAGATTCATCAGTTTTTTTAATGATGCTGAACCATTGACAACACGATTACATCAATTAGAGTTGCTGCCAGGTATAGGGAAAAAATTGATGTGGGCCATCATTAACGAGCGAAAGAAGGGTGATTTTAAGGGATTTGAGGATTTGACAAAAAGGGTCCAAGGCCTTCACCGTCCAGACAAGCTCATCATTAACAGAATTGAAGATGAGTTAAAGGATGAGCATACGAAATATCGAATTTTCGTGAGGTAGTATTGGGGGATCAACACTTTTTAATCGACGAGATGGTAATCGATCGAATCATAAGATACGCTTCTCTAGATGGTAATGAAACCGTTCTGGAGATCGGCGCTGGTACCGGTAATCTGACGAAAATTTTAGCAAAGCATGTTGCAAATGTAATCGCAATCGAATCTGATAATCGCCTGATAGAGGTGTTGGACGATCTATCACTTCCAAACGTCAAGGTCATTCACGGCGATGCTCTGAAAGTGGAATTTCCAAAGTTTGACAAAATCGTATCAAATCTTCCTTATTCCATTTCCTCTGATATCACTTTCAAGATTCTCAAACATGACTTCACGCTTGGAATCTTGATGTATCAATATGAATTTGCGAAAAGAATGATCGCAACCACTGGCATGGAAAACTATGGTCGCTTATCCATCGTAACGCAGTATTTTGCGGATGTTCGAATTCTGGAGATTGTGCCCAAGGTATCACTATACCCTCAGGTAGATGTCAAATCTGCCATAGTGAGACTTGTGCCACAAACCCCACACTTAGATTTATTGGATAAAGATTTTTTCCTTGAACTTATAACGGCGATATTTACGCAGCGAAGAAAGCAGATGAAAAATGCAATCATCAATGCAGCCCACATGATGAACTTGGGCGATGCTGAAAAACTCATCAATATATTGCCCCAAGAAATGATGTCTAAACGACCAGAAAAATTGTCCCCAGAAGAACTTGCCCTTTTATCCAACTTGATCTATAGGGTGCACCATGAAGCTCCTCCAATATAGAGGCAAAGATATCATAATCCTACCAGGGGTTTATGAACCTGCTGAAGATTCGTTCTTGATGATAGAAGCCATTTTAAGAGAGGTGAAAAGATCAGATAGTATTTTAGAAATCGGAACTGGTTCAGGAATCGTCTCAATGTTCATTGAAGATACCGCACAATTTATTGCTACAGACATTAGTCCACAAGCCGTAAAATGCGCCAAACTAAACGGAATAGACGTCATAAGAACCGATTTATTTGACGGAATCAAGTTCAAGGTAAAATTTGACTTAATAGTGTTTAATCCCCCCTACTTACCTTCCGAAGATCAAAAGACCGATATGGATTTTTTATGGGATGGCGGACCCAGCGGTAGGGAGATTATCAACCGATTTTTAGATCAGGTGAAGAATTATTTGACAGAGG
The DNA here is from genome assembly GCA_964482255.1 of uncultured Methanocellaceae archaeon. Taxonomy (GTDB): domain Archaea; phylum Halobacteriota; class UBA148; order UBA148; family UBA148; genus UBA148. Next base: position 3,432 of record CAYZWV010000046.1, on the reverse strand, counting down.
ATGGGCGGATATTGCTGTTGGTATCTTCACTGACCGACATCGAACAGGTCATAGATAAAATGAAATCACTAGATTTCGTGGTCGATGAAACAATAAGCGAAAAGCACTTCTTTGAAAGATTGGTCGTACTTCGCGGTGCGTTGCGGTAAGAATAAAAGATAAGATATTTCCATGACGAAAAGATTTAGTATGTGATAAAAATGACCGTATTAACCAGGGAAATAAGATTTGAGACGAATGGGAACGTTGACATCATCGACATCACTGACAAAGTTGCTGAATTGCTTAGAGAATCTCAGCCGAATAACGGAATCGTAACGGTCTTCGTGCCTGGTTCTACCGGCGCCATAACAACGATAGAGTATGAACTTGGGCTCATAGAAGATCTAAAAAATACATTGGAAAAAATGATGCCCCACAGCATAGAATACAAGCACAATATCAGGTGGGGAGACGGCAACGGCCACTCTCACGTGAGATCAGCTATGCTGGGAACGAGTTTGACCGTTCCGTTCTCAAACAAAAAATTGCTGACAGGCACATGGCAGCAAATAGTTTTCATAGATTTGGATGTCAGACCCAGATCTCGCAGGATAATCGTACAAATTATGGGGGAATAGTTCTTAGATTTCAAACCCATTTCGATAAAATGGCCTACATTGAATTACAATTGCTCCCATTACATCAAAGTCGTAGGCGTTGACATATACTCAAATGGTTTAAGTGAGCTTTAATATTTTTCACTATGTAGTAATCTCGTGGGTGCCTACTCAAAAAACGAGGACTGTCATCACCTATATAGGATAAAAGATATTATCATGAAAACACGGAGAGGACTAAAGCTATGAATAAAATCAGTAGGATATTGGCATCGCTACCCATCCTAGCGATGGTTACAGGCTCAGCTGAAGGTGTATCAGCAAAGGATTATAATCTTAACGTTGTAGCTGAAAAAAGAGAAGAAAAAATAGTAGTTTCTGGAAAAACAAATCTACCCGATGGTTGTGTTTTAGGAGTATTTATCGAAAGACCCCATTGGGAGAGGGGAGATGAAACCACCTATACAGGTCATATGGGTTTTGGAGAGGCAACGGTTGAAAATGGAAGCTATGAGGTCAGTTTAACACCTGATGATGAGGGGTGGTACGATAATGCCATAATGCTTATTGAGCTGGGTCTATGGACCGATTTTGAAAGAATATCCGATGATGTGAAAATATCGGTAATTTTTACGCCCAAAAGAGATCAGCCTGAGTCCGTTTATGCGATTGTGGGCAACAATGCTGAAAATTTGACGGGTGAAGAGGTTGAGGTTTCCGGTCATTTCAAAGTTCTAAAAGCGGAAACAACGTTGAATATGTATTTCATTCCTCCCAAAACTCCTATGCCTATAACAACATCAACTCCTACACCAATACAAGGGATTTCTAAGCCAGAACCAATAAAGCTCTCAGGACGCGATTCAAGCTTAACATCAATATTTCCACTTGAAAGAGGTGCATCAATATTTAGACTGAAGAACGAAGTTCCCTCTAATTTTAAAGTTTTGCTCGTTCGTAAGTTATACGAATGTCGGGTCATGGGGCACTTATCACTCCTCCATAGACGCTGTTCTCGTGGATGAAATTGGTCCTTTTGACGGAGTTAAAACCGTTCGTTGAGATATCATATCCAGGGGAGTACATTTTAGATGTGGAGACAAGAGGTAATTGGTCGGTAATCATCGAAAAACCATGACATACTACTGCACAAAAAGTGCCAGAGACATCTACGAATAGGGACCAACAAATACCAGAAAGTTTCTACTTAAGTAAAGGTCCAGTTTGTATTATAGAATTTTCGATTATTAGTTTCAACAAGACTGCCCCATCTACGAGACTAATGTCTCTCATACACCTAATTTTTAACAGAAAAATCGAGGAGAGAGAAAATGTTTAGGGTTGATAGATGAGTGCATAGAAGTCAAAAATGAAAAAGATAGTGGCTGTTGTGCTTTTGTTAACTTAGATTATCTGTATTTTTAGGGTAAGTTGAAAAGGATTTTCCACTGATTTTTACCACAACTTTAACATAAGTTACGATGGTTTAAAGCTAATCCTCTGCACAAATAATTTATTACTATAAAAAATGTATATGCTAGGCTTCAAAAAACGACATCAAATTGACCTGAGATAGAATAGGTATAAAAATAGTTATGTGTTAATTGATAAATAATACCTAGATATTGGAAGTGATAAAAATGAATAAAAATATCAACGATGAAGAATGGAAAAAAATTATAAAGAACACCAGAGTCCTTCTGTCAGTGATCACGGTATTTTTATGGGTCTATATAGCCTTGGGGATAGGTAATGTCCTCTCTCAGCTACCTTTATCAAGTTGGTTTTTACCAACCTGGTTCACAGGAACAGTACAGGTTTTAATAGTGATTATGGGGTCTCTTTTCACTCTTGGAAAAGTTGAATTATGACTTGTGGGTTTTGACGGGCTATAAGACGGATGTTTCAATGGATAGAATCTTAAAATGAGGATTGAAGAAGAGCTATTCTGATAACTAGAACAAAAGGTTTTGCCCTAAGCAGAAACAATGAAAAAATCATTGCCGTCTGCAGAAATGAGAAGAAGGGTGAAAGAAAGGAAGCTATAGACCAAGGTGTATTTAAGGAATGTTATGGCCTTCTCAGCGATGCCCATGCAAATTATGATACTCATCGGCAGACCAGCCTGTTAGCAATCGAAAGCATTGATAAGATGAAAAATTGGGATTAAGACTCGAAGCCTGATGATTTTGCAGAGAACTTAACCACCAAGGAAATTGACCTAACTACACTAAAGCCTGGCACGAGGATGAATATTGGAGATAAAGTCATACTCGTGATCAGTCAAATCGTAAGGAATGCAATAGTGGCTGCGCCATTTTCGAGCAGGTGGGCAAGTGCCCCATGCATGAGGAGGAGGTATTCACCAAGGTTATTCGCGGTGGTTTGGTTAAGGCGTGCGACGCTATACAAAAGGTTTAACAAATCATGGTTTGCTAGTAAATTACTTGACCATAGTGATAGTATAGAATTATCAACCAGAAAAGTCGTTCGGAGAGGATTAGAGGTAAGAAGCAACATTTTGGGAAACTGAAAAAGATCATATATGAAAGATTGCCCATATTCAGTTTTCAACGGATAAACTCTCCAAAGGGATGTATACAATACAAAATAAAGATCTCTTTTTAGAATCATCAGTTCAAGTAAAAAAAACTATTAAATGCTTCTTGAATGCAGCCATTTAGAACTACCTTTTTGTCCAGATATACGTCTATTTGAGAGTTTTTCATAGCGACATTAAATAGCGATATTAGTACCAAATAGATTAAAGCTCGTTATATCCTCCTCCAGTAAACTATCCATATCTCACAGCCTCGACAGGACTCATTTTTGC
>CAYZWV010000045.1:0-10572 GCA_964482255.1 uncultured Methanocellaceae archaeon | reverse complement strand
TGTGTAGGCTCGAGAGATGTTAAGAATAATCCCTACTGCTCTTCGGTGTGCTGCATGCACGCCACCAAAGAGGCGATAATAACAAAGGAACATTATCCCAACATAAAGAATTATATTTTTTACACTGATATGAGGGCATTTGGAAAGGGTTTCCAAGAATACGTAGACCGGGCTAAGAATGAGTATGAAGTAAGTTACATTAGGAGCAAGCCAGGAGAGATAACTGAAGATAAGGAAACGAAGAATCCAGTTATATGGTACGACGACACGGTAATGAGGGAAGTAAAAAAACTTGAGGTAGGTTTAGTCGTGCTTTGTACAGCCTTAACCCCAAGCAGAGGGGTAGAAGAGCTTGCATCCGTCTTAGGGGTTGAGCTAGACAAAAACAGATTTTTCAAGATTGACAATCCACTATATGCTCCACTGGATTCCAGCAGGGAAGGAATTTTAGTTTGCGGGTATTGTCAGGGCCCAAAAGATATTCCAGAAGCCGTTACACAGGCAAAAGGGGCAGCTGCTAGGGCTGCTGAGATTGTTAAATGTTTGGGGGCATAGCTATGGAAGATGAAGAAATAAGAATAGGCGTTTTCATCTGCCATTGTGGCACAAATATTGGCGGCTCAGTAGACGTTCCGGCAGTTGTTGAATATGCTAAAGATCTTCCTAATGTCGTATATGAGGAAAGAAACCTTTATACCTGTGCCGATGACGGACTGACGGCTATAAAAAATGCTATAAAAGAGCACGATCTCAACAGGGTTGTCGTAGCATCTTGCACTCCCAGAACACATGAGCCCCTATTTAGGTCGACCTGCGAAGAGGCGGGTCTGAACAAATACCTTTTCGAGTTCGTTAACATAAGAGAACATTGCTCTTGGGTTCATATGAAAGATCCAGAAGGGGCAACTGAAAAAACAAAAGAACTCGTCAGGATGGGTGTCGCAAGGGCTGCTCTCTTGGAGCCCCAAGAGGAGATAAAAATAGATGTTGAACCTTCTACCATGGTCATCGGCGGCGGCATAGCTGGAATGACTGCTGCCAAAACTCTTGCCAATCAAGGCTTTGATGTTTATCTCGTTGAAAAAGAGGCAGTGCTAGGAGGTATGTTGAGAAACCTCTATAGGTTGTTTCCCACGGGAGAAGACTCTTTGGAGAGCATTCGATCCATTATAGGGGCTGTGGAGGGACACGAGAAAATCAAGCTCTTCCCTTCATGCGAGCTGAAAGAGGTTAAGGGCTACATCGGTAACTTTGATGTCACTTTGCTAAGAGGAGGCGAGGAGATTAATTTTAAAGTAGGCACCATAATAGTTGCCACAGGTGCCATGGAGTTCGAGCCAAAGGGCTATTATGGCTATGGGAAATACGATAAAATAATAACCCAGATGCAGTTGGAGGCATTATTGAAAGAAGGCGCACTTGAAAAGCCTGATAGCGTCGTCATGATTCAGTGCGTGGGTGCAAAAGGCGCAGAGGTAACATATTGTTCTAGAATCTGCTGTATGGTGGCCATTAAGAATTCTATGCTGATTAAGGAGATCAATCCAGATGCATGTATCCATATTCTACACAACGATATTCAGGCGTATGGGGCTGAATATGAGGAATTATATCGTAAGGCAAGAGAAATGGGCATACGATTCATAAATTACACCCCTAAGAAACCTCCTAATGTCACAATGGATGGAGAAAAATTAAAAGTCGAAGTATATAATGAGTTATTTGGAAAACAGCTCACGTTGGGGGCCGATCTGGTGGTTCTTTCTACCCCATTGGTGCAACATCAGAGCGGATTAGAAATCTCAAAACTGCTACGAGTTCCACTAGGTAAGGACAAGTTCTTCTTTGAGGCACACGTAAAACTTCGACCCGTAGATTTTGCGACTGACGGCATATTTCTCTGTGGAACAGCCCATGGACCTGCCGAAGTATCAGAAAGCGTTTCACAAGCCATGGCAGCTGCATCTGGGGCAGGCATTCCATTATCTAGAGGGTTCGTGCAAGTTGAGGCAATATCGGTCAAGGTCGACCCAGAGGCCTGCATTAGATGCGGCTTATGCGTGGATATGTGTCCTTATCAGGCATTGAGTATGGTAGATGGCAAGTTAGAGATAATAGAGGCACTATGTAAGGGCTGTGGCACCTGTGTAGCTACCTGTCCCACGGGAGCATTGGAGCAAAGACATTACCAAAACAATCAAATCGTGTCTCAAATAAAAGCCATATTTCATCCGGTGATAGAATGACAGAATTCGATCCAAAAATAGTGGCTTTTTGCTGCAACTGGTGCTCCTACGCGGGTGCAGATCTAGCGGGCGTTTCCCGCATGCAATACCCTCCCAACGTGAGGATCATCAAGGTCATGTGCTCTGGTCGCATAGACCCCTTGTTCGTGCTGATGGCCTTTTTAGAGGGTGCAGATGCAGTTCTCATAACGGGTTGTCATATAGGCGATTGTCATTACATCGACGCAAACTATAAGACTAAGAACAGGTTCGATTTTCTGAAAGAGATGGTGGCAGAGCTTGGTATAGGAGAGGAGAGGCTACGATTGGAGTGGATTTCTGCTACAGAGGGTGAAAAATTCGCTGATATGGTCAAGGAGACGGTCGAGAAAATCAAAAAGATAGGACCATCACCGCTACGTCCAGAGGTGATGCAATGAAAGGATGCTTTATAACATGGGCGATCGACGATGCTACCAGAAAGAGGGGTAGCTCCGGAGGATTCGTTTCAGCCGCATTAGCGGCAGCCCTTGAAAGCAATTTAGTTGAGAACGTCCTTGTCTTGAAAAAAATAAGTCCTTATAAGGCCACCCCTATTGTGACAAATGATCCAAAGGAGGTATTAGAATGTGCAGGCTCTCTCCATTTTGTGGCAGTAAATCTGGCAAAATACGTGCCTCCAGGTAGAGTTGCCCTTCCAGCGAAGCCGTGTGATGCCATGGGGGTTATAGAGCGGGCTAAGAGAGGACAGATTGATATTGACGATGTTTATATGCTTGGCCTGAATTGTGGTGGCAGCATGCATCCAAAAAATGCTAAGAAAATGGTGGAGAAAATATACAATCTTAATCCAGACGCTGTAATTGGGGAGGAGATTCTGAAAGGGAATTTGATCCTAAAGACTGCTGATGGTGAAAAGGCACTAAAAATAGATGATTTAGAGGAAAAGGGATATGGTAGAAAAGAGAGTTGCAGATATTGCGACACGAACATTCCAAGGATGGCAGACCTTGCATGCGGAAACTGGGGACTTCCTGCAGATAAGATGGGCAAGGCTACGTTTGTTGAAGTTATTACAGATAAGGGAGAGAAAATATTTCAAAACGCCATCGATACGGGCTATATTGAATTCGAGCAAGCGTCTGATAAGGCTATCGAGCTTAGAGATAAGATAGACAAGGTGATGAAAGATCTCGCTGAGAAATGGCATAAAAGGCTGTTCGAGCAGATTGATGGACTTTCGGATCCAGAAAGGTTGGCTTTTTATTTAGATACTCTCAGCAGTTGCATAGGTTGTGGGGCCTGCAGGAAGGTATGTCCTGTCTGTACATGTGGAAATAGTGCAAAGTGTCTCATAGAAGGCGATTCAAACTATAAAATCCCACTTTTCCTTATGGTGAGGCTGCTTCATCTGATGGACTCTTGCATTGGATGCGGTCGGTGTGAGGACGTCTGCCCAGTGGGCATACCGTTAACTTTAATTCACAGAAGATTTGCAGAGAGAATGCAAAATAAATTAGGATATGTACCTGGTATTAATTTAGATAAGCCGCCCTACTTTGAAGCTGAGTTGAGGGAGGATTCATGAGAAAAATTGATGTGAAATTAATATCTGGAAGGAGCATTGAGCAGGGAATCCAGATAGAAAACAAGATGTCGAGCGAATATTTCGATGTAGCAGCTGTCTGCGAACTGAATGAAAAGGATATGTCTAAACTAGGCATAAGGGACGAAGCCCATGTCATGATAAAGTCAAAATTTGGAGAGGTCGTCGTCCGTGCAAGGACCGACAATAGAAACCCTCCAGGAATAGCTTTCGTTCCCATGGGACCCTGGGCTAATGCTGTTATAGACTCAAGTACCGGCGGGTGTGGAACGCCACAATTTAAAGGTGTTGACGTTGAAGTAACGCTCACATTCGATTCAGTATCATCGATAAAGGAGTTGGTGGGAGTTATATGATCATAACAGATGTGCTGTGCCCATTCTGCGGTGATTTATGTGATGACATTATCGTCGAAGTAGAGAATAATAAGATCATCGAGGTGAAAGAGGCATGCGAAACAGGTGTGAGCAAGATGATGGGGCACGAGAGAATTGTCGCACCCATGATCCGAGAGAACGGCAAGCTGAGAGAAACTACCTATGAAGAGGCTATTAACAAGACAGCAAAGATTCTTGTAAACTCGCTAAGACCCTTAATGTATGGTTGGGGCTCCACAACTTGTGAAGCCGATGGAAAAGGCATCGAACTTGCAGAGGAAGTTGGTGCAATAATAGATAACACTACTTCCGTTTGCCACGCTTCGTCGGTTTTAGCTCTTCAAAACGTTGGGCTACCCTCCTGTACACTTGGTCAGATAAAAAATAGAGCAGACCTGATCATTTACTGGGGCTCCAATCAGGCGGAAGCACATCCTAGACATATGAGTAAGTACACAAGTTTTTCGAAGGGGTTTTTTACCAAGGAAGGTAGAAAAGGAAAGCATGTGCTGGTTTTTGATGTCCGCAAAACGACCACAGCAGAAGTAGCAGATGATTTTATACAACTCGATCCTGGAGAGGACTATCGCGTGCTATCTGCCCTTAGAATGATCCTGGCTGGAGGAGGGGATATCGTGCCCTCTTCCGTAGGAGGCGTTCCCAAGGAGAAATTGATTGAAATCATGGATAGGATGAAAAGTAGCAGATTTGGTGTCCTCTTTTTTGGCATGGGTTTAACGCAATCTAGGGGGAAACCCTACAATGTCTCCAACGCGATATCTCTGGTGAGAGACCTTAATGCTCATACGAAATTTGCGGTGATGCCCATGAGGGGGCACTTCAACGTCACGGGCTTCAACCAAGTGTGTGCATGGTCGACTGGATTTGCCTTTGCAGTCGACTTTGCCAGGGGGCAACCCTGGTATAATCCTGGTGAAACATCCTCAGTTGACGTTCTGAACAGAGGAGATTGTGACTCTGCTCTAATAGTTGCATCAGATCCAGCTGCGCATTTTCCAAGAAAATCTGTGGAACATCTGAAAAAGATACCTCTTATTCAAATAGATCCATGCCCTGGTCCTACTACTGAGCTAGCAGATGTTGTCATACCAGTAGCAATAACGGGAATCGAGGTTGAAGGAACGGCATATAGAATGGATGGGGTGCCATTAAGGTTGAGAAAAATAATAGAGCCAAGCCACTTGTCGGATGAAGAAATTTTGAGCAGAATACTGGATAAAGTCAGGGAGCTAAGAGGCGATTAAAATGGAGCTGTTGATCAAAAATGGCATCGTATATGATCCTCTCAACCATATCAGCGGGGAAAAAATGGACACCCTCGTCAAAGATGGTAAGATAGTATCAAGGGTGAAAAATCCGAAGATAATCGATGCCGATGGTAGACTAGTAATGCCTGGAGGCGTTGACATGCATACCCATATAGCTGGCGGCAAGATAAATGTTGGGCGCATGCTGAGGCCAGAAGACGGCAGGAGAGGCATTGAGCCTAGAGGAAAACTCACCAGGGCTTGTACGGGATATTCCGTGCCCAACACTTTTGCTACAGCATATAGGTATGCAAAGATGGGATACACCACAACCTTTGAGCCTGCAGTGCCACCTTTGCTGGCAAGACATACCCATGAAGAGTTTAAGGATATCCCAATCCTTGATAAGGGTGCTATTCCTTTGCTTGATAACCACTGGTTAATCATGGAATACGTTAAATCCGGCGATATGGATAAGTTAGCGGCATATATTGCATGGATGCTAACTGCCACGAAGGGATATGGAATTAAAATTGTCAACGCAGGAGGTGGCGAGGCGTGGGGATGGGGAAAAAATGTGAGAAGTTTAGATGGTATAGTGCCCAATTTTGACATAACGCCGGCTGAAATCATTCATGGTCTTGCCGAGGTAAATGAACGATTAAACTTACCCCACTCGATACATATCCATTGTAATAATCTTGGGCATCCTGGTAATTATAATACCACGTTAGAAACGTTCGATCTGGTCAAGGATGTCATATCTGAGAAGAGGCAGGTCCTGCATGCAACGCATGCCCAGTTTCATTCATACGGGGGATCAACATGGGCAGATATGGAATCAAAGGCAGATGATATTGCCAGTTATGTTAACTCTCACGATCATGTGACAATCGATCCAGGACAGGTGATGTTTGGGGATACGACAACCATGACTGCAGACGGTCCAATGGAGTATGAATTGCACAGGATGTCAAAGAGAAAATGGACCAATAAAGAAGTCGAGCTTGAGACAAGCTCAGGAATTATACCAGTCTTTTACTCTCGAAAAGTACCGATCAACGTAATTCAGTGGGCGATTGGGTTGGAGCTATTATTACTCCTAAAAAGCCCCTGGAAGACTGCAATTACAACAGATCACCCTAACGGATCTCCTTTCACGCGCTACCCAGAAATCATATCCTTGTTGATGAGCAAAAAGAGGAGAGAAAAAGTTTTAAGAGGAGTGCACAATGCGATTAACAAGAGGGCAATCATCTCTTCAATTGATAGAGAGTTAAATTGGGAGGATATAACAATACTGACGAGAGCTTCGCCAGCAAAACTTCTAGGCCTTGATAAATATGGAAAAGGTCACCTTGGTATGGGTGCTGATGCTGATATAACAATATATGACATCTCCCCGGAGGAAGACGATCCTAAGAAAATCCAATCAGCCCTTTTGAATGCAAAGTACACCATAAAAGGCGGGGAAATCGTCGTAAAGGAGGGGGAGATCGTTGCGGCTCCAGATGGAGGGACTTATTGGGTTAACCCAGAATTTGATGAAGAAGCTACAAAAGACATGCTTGACGATCTGACAGTGAAGTTTAAGGAGTACTACTCGGTAAATATGGCAAACTATCCCGTGCAGGACGCATATGTCCCGCATCCGATCGAAATCAAAACCAAGGTGTAAAAATGCTAGTTAAGCTAACCCCTAAGAAGGCCTTCAGGATACCTGTAGAGGCCGAGGTAATCAAACCAGATAACTTTGCCGGAAAAGGCAAAAGCGAAATAGAATCGATTATCATCTGGCATGGAAATAAAGAGGTTATGTTGGACTCCCTTTTTGATGTAGAGATTAAAGGGTTTAAAGATAAGAAAGAAACGAAGATCATAATCGAAGGTGATGCATCCAGAATAAAGAGACTAGGGGAAAAGATGACCTCAGGCGAGATGACCATAAATGGCAATGTTGACATGCATTGTGGTGCCATGATGTCTGGTGGAAAGATAATTGTTAATGGCGATGTGGATGCTTGGGCTGGTAGAGAAATGATGGGCGGCGAAATAGTCGTGGAGGGCAGTGCTGGCAATTACCTCGGAGCCGGATACTGGGGGGCAGAAAAAGGCATGAGAGGAGGACTAATCCGTGTGAAAGGAAGCGCTGGAGACTATGTTGGTGAACATATGTGGGGCGGAGAGATCATAGTCGAGGGCAACGCAGGTTTATTGCCTGGTTTGAACATGTCAGGTGGAAAAATAATGATCGAGGGCGATGCTATACTACCCTGCGGTGAAATGAAAAAGGGCATAATGGTAATAAAAGGAAAAGTCTTGGATATGCTGCCATCTTTCAGGTTCGATGGAATGGAAGTCATAGATTCTCTCGAGCTAAAGAAATTTACCGGCGATCTAGCCGTAGGTGGATCAGGCACACTTTACGCTAATTTCGTACCCGAGGAATAACGATGATGGAAAAGCCTGATATCATAGATGCAAGTAACTTAGATCCAAATTTTAAATATGATATATCAAATCAATTAGGCGGAGAGAACATCAAGCGTTGTTTCCAGTGTGGCACATGTGTGGCAAGTTGCCCCATCTGGGAAATTGATGAGGGGTTCAATCCCAGAAAAATCATTAGAATGGCATTGTTGGGCATGAAGGAAGAAGTGCTATCTAGCGAATTCATCTGGTTTTGTTCTCGTTGTTACGCATGTTATGAGCGATGTCCACAGGATGTGAGGATTACAGAGCTAATGGGCGCTATAGCGAGCATAGCTGAAAGAGAAGGAAAAGAGGGCAATATAAAAATAAAAAGCACGAAACCCATCTTCGATAAGGCATTCGTCAGTTCCATAAGAAAATATGGTAGAAACTTTGAGATGGGAACAATCATAAATGGCGTGCTTGCCACAAAAGGAATAAAGGGGCTATTATCCTACGTTTCTGACGGATTCGCTATGCTAAGAAAAGGAAAACTCGGCTTGCGTCCCGAGAAGGTGAAAGAAATGGGACAGATAGGGGGCATATTTGAGGCTTTAGAGGAAAAATGAATCTTACATATGCTTTTGCATACTATCCTGGTTGCTATCTTCATGCAAGTGCAAGCGAGTACGATATGTCTACAATGGCGGTCTGCAAGGTATTGGATATTGAACTGATCGAGCTGGATGACTGGAACTGCTGTGGAGCACTAGAAGCGAGTAACCCTCTCACACTTTCCCTTTCAGCGAGAAATCTAGCGCTCGCCAAGAAAGAAGGTTTGGATATATTAGTGCCTTGTAGCATCTGTTTCAATAATCTCTCCAGGGCCAACAATGCGGTTAGAGAGGGTGGAAGAGCCAAGACCATTATAAACAAAGCCATAAGTGAAAAGTACCAGGGAGAAGTGGAAGTACGGCATCTCTTGGATGTTATCGTGAATGACATTGGTTTGGATAAGCTATCAAACGCAGTGAAAGTCCCACTAAAAGGCTTAAGATCTGTGCCGTACTATGGATGTTTGACCATCCGACCATCAGATGTCAGCAAGTTTGAAGATCCAGAAACCCCACGATCGTTGGACGATCTTATCGAGGCATTGGGAGCCGATTGCCTACCCTTTAAACATAAGAAAGACTGCTGTGGCGGCAATTTGTTGCTGAGTTCAGAGAAATTTTCACTACAAATGACCAAGGAAATCCTGAGTGAGGCAAAAGAGCTCGGAGCAGATTGTATAACTGTAGCATGCCCACTATGTCATGCGATGCTGGATTATCAGCAGTCAAAGATCGAGTCCAAGTACGATATCGCCATCGATCTACCAATTTTGTACTTCACCCAGTTGATGGGGCTTGCATTAGGCTTAGGGGAAAAGGAATTGGGACTGAATAAGAACTTTGTGTCTACGGTAAAATTGAGAAGGAAGTAGGTTGATAAACCATGCAAATAAAAGGAGTAGAAATCGAGGATACGTTTGCAGAGGCTTTTGAAATGTACGCTGCAAGAGCTTTGATAACCGCCAAGGATGAGAGACTGGCCATGGCTTCTGCAGTATCAATGACGGGTTTTGCAACCTCTGTGATCCTGTGTGGATGTGAAGCCGGGATAGAATGTGAGGTTCTCCCAGAAGAAACACCAGATGGTAGATCAGGTATCAACGTTTTGGTGTTTGCCACCTCAAAAAAGGATTTGGACGGACAATTGTTTAAAAGAGTATCACAATGCGTACTGACATCTGCTACCACAGCGTGCTTCAATAATTTGACAGGCGAAGAAAAGATCAGCATTGGGGGCAAACTAAAATACTTTGGTGATGGGCACCAGGTGAGCAGGTCCATCGGAAAGAGGAAAATGTGGATTATTCCTGTGATGGAAGGAGAGTTTGCCGTCGAAGAAGAATTTGATATTATGAGGGGAGTTGGCGGAGGTAATTTCCTCATTCTTGGGAAAGATGTCGACTGCGTTCTTGAGGCATCTGAAAAGGCAGTCGAAGCTATAAAAAAGGTGAAAGGCGTCATTGCACCCTTCCCAGGCGGAATAGTGAGAAGTGGTAGTAAGATTGGTTCGCAATACGATTTCTTGGACGTGTCGACTAACACGGCTTATTGTCCCACGCTGAAGTCAATGGTTGAGAGCAAACTACCCGAAGAGGTCAACTCTGTACTGGAGATCGTTTTAGATGGCTTGGATGCCGAGGGAGTATATGAGGCCATGAGAGAGGGAATAAGGGCAGCATGCACCGTGGAAGGAATCCTAAAGATAACTGCAGGAAACTACGGTGGAAAGTTAGGCAAGCATTTGATAAATTTGCATGAAGTGATGACAGAATGACACAAATCCCAAATGAAGGTCTAAGCGTAAACGAGATCGCCGTAGGGATTGCCGAAGAAATGATCCAGAACAGAGAAGAGCTTGGAATCTATGTCTCAGTCTTGGAGAATGGGACCACGATAATAGATGCCGGTGCTAACTCACCAGGAGGAATAAGGGCAGGAGTTTATTTTGCCAAGGTATGCTTGGGTGGGCTTTGCGATATTTCACTTGGGACGAATGGTAGGTTCCACATATCTGTATTCATTGATAACCCAAAGGTTGCTTGCATGGCTTGCCAGTTTGCTGGTTGGAGC
>CAYZWV010000044.1:0-10848 GCA_964482255.1 uncultured Methanocellaceae archaeon | reverse complement strand
AAGCAAATCGGGCGTCATGGTGTTGCAGGAGAAAAGTCATCCGTTCTATCAAGAGCCGCCTTCGAGGTAACGGTAAGTCACCTATTAGATGCCGCAATCCATGGGGATGTCGACGAATTATGTGGTGTGACCGAAAACGTGATCGTTGGACAGCCGATCAGGTTGGGAACCGGAGATGTTGAGGTCATATATCAAGGTGGTTAATAAATGAATCTAGATCGAGCACTTCAAGTGGTATTAAAGACGGGCAAAGTCCTCATAGGTTCAAATGAGACATTAGAAGCCGTTAAAAGAGGACAAACAAAATTGGTGGTCCTTGCCTCCAACTGTCCAAAAAATGTGAGGGCAGAAGTCGAAACCAAAGTGAAAACATTTGATTATCCTGGTACAAGCACTGATTTGGGGGCAACATGTGGTAAACCATATGCTATAGCAGCACTTGCAGTGACACATCTTGGAGAATCGGATATCTTGGCGGGTCTCAGATGAACGTTAAGATCACCTCGGAAGGTATACGTTACATAGCACTATTTGAGAGTTTGACAGGTGCCGCTGTAAGAGATTGTATAGTTGATGAGGAAAATGATCGCGTCATATTCGTGGTCAAAAAGGGTGACATGGGAATAGCTATTGGAAAGAACGGCAGTAATATAAACAGGGTGAAAAAATCTATAGGAAATCACATCGAAATTGTAGAGTACTCAGATGACGCTTGTGAGTTCATTGAGAACACGTTTCAACCTGCGATGATTCAAAAAGTGGACATACTAAGCAAAGAATCTAAGCGTTTAGCTTATGTTTCAGTAGTGTCTAAAGACAAAGGGCTTGCAATTGGGCGTGATGGTAGAAACATCCAAAAGGCAAAAATTTTGGCCAAAAGGCATCATGGCTTAGATGATGTGATAATAGACTGAAGAAGGTGTTCAATGGGTAAAGGAATGTATGCAGTCAGGAAATTAAAGAAGGATGGAAAAAAGTACCGCTGGAGTGATAGCTATTATTCTCGAAGGATGCTTAATTTGGGTCAAAAGGCTAATCCGCTGGAGGGTGCCCCTCAAGCGAGAGGTATTGTGCTTGAGAAGGTTGGAATAGAGGCAAAACAACCTAACTCTGCGATAAGAAAATGTGTCAGGATACAACTGATAAAAAATGGACGTCAGGTAACTGCTTTCTGCCCGGGGGATGGTGCGATCAATTTCATCGACGAGCATGATGAAGTACTAGTTGAAGGAATAGGGGGACGAATGGGCGGTGCTTATGGGGATATTCCAGGTGTTGGATGGAAGGTTATCGCGGTAAACAACGTCTCGTTGGCGGAGATGGTATCTGGGCGTAAGGAGAAACCGATAAGATGAGCAAGATATTTGGCAAATGGGATGTTTCTGATGTACAAATCGATGATCTGGGTATTAAACAGTACGTTAATCTGGAATCGGTTTTGCTGCCCAACACTGGTGGTAAAGCTGTTCAGCAGTTTGGTAAATCACGAGTATCTATCATAGAGCGTCTCATAAATAAGGTGATGAGAAGTGAGAATAACACTGGTAAAAAACAAAAAGCTTATAATATTGTTAGGGACGCATTTGATATTATCCACGCTAAAACTAAGGAAAATCCAATACAATTTCTCATAAAAGCGATTGAAAATGCAGGTCCTAGGGAGGAGATCGTACGCTTAAAATATGGTGGAATATCAGTTCCAAAAGCTGTAGATACATCCTCGCAGAGGCGAATAGATCAGGCTTTGATGTTCATCGTACAGGGCGCTCAAAGAGCCTCCTTCAAGAGTAAGAGAAGCATAGAAGAGTGCCTTGCCTCCGAGATCATCGCTGCATCAAGGTATGATGTGAAGTGTTATTCGGTTAGCAGGAAAGGGGAGAAAGAAAGGGTTGCTAAGGCAGCGCGATGAAATCAAGATTTCATGCTTTTATCAGTGGAAGGGTACAAGGGGTTTTCTTCAGAAGTTTTACTAAATCAGAGGCAACATCTCTCAAAATACATGGTTGGGTGAGAAATCTGAGAGATGGTAGGGTTGAAGTTCTAGCCGAGGGCAAGGAGGGTGCTTTAGAAGAACTGCTAGTCAGAATCAGAGAAGGCTCATCTGGCGCTAGTGTAGAGAAAGTCGATGTTGTGTGGGAGAAATACGTTGGAGATTTGAATGGGTTCAAAATCTTATGGCTTTGATTTCATTTTGTGAACATGATAATATGTATCTCTTTTGGCCAAGTGGGCTGCTGAAGAGCATATCTGTCCCATATCTATCTATGATAGGCGTAGTAGCCGTATCGCCATGACTTCTATCCAGAGTAAAGGAACCCCTACCGCCATTCTTTGTAAAGCTCCCATCCATCCCTCTGTCCTAACGAAGATAAATATCAATCCGAGAATCACCGTCATAATCCCCGTTGCCAAGGAGTATGGGCGATAGCTCATCCATCCAGTGTCCTTCCTAGACCGTCGAGCAATTGCGAAAGGTGCAATGGAAAATCCTATACCTACAATCATGGCGCCACTTACATGTAACATACCCGTAAATGATATACTTACGCTGTTCGGCTCAACGTTAAAAAGTCCAACCGCAATCCAGCCAGCACCTGACATTGCTATCAAAGCGGGGCCAATCTTTGAACCTTTGCCTTCGTTTATGCCGCGGTGAAGTCCGAATGCAAAGGCAATGATCAACACCCCTAATAACATAAATCCTGCTGTGTTCATTATTATGGCGTTTGGACCCCCAACCTCTCCGAGTTCGCTCATGGGTTGCATTAAATGGTTATATCCAGGTCGAAGGAGCCCGATGGCGATCATTACAATAGTGTATAATATGGGGCCAACAATGCCACAGATAGCCAGCATTCTTTGATTGATTTCAAGCCGGGTTCTATTCTCGGACATCTTTTTTCACCTTATAATTCTACTTCTTATTATTTTTATTGTTACTTAGTATGTTTATTGTTGTTGGGATAATCCTTATCGCATCTGCATATGCCTGACAAAATTAACATTACTACCCGAAATAGCAGATTACCTAATTACGATGAATATTCACCACACTAAAATATCAAATGACATAATATTAAAACGCTGAAAGATAATAAAAAATATCATTTTAAAACATCTTTAATGTAAATTTTACAGTTAGCAGCTTCAATAAGACCGTTCGATCTATGTGAATAAGGTAGCTCGCGTTCCACTACATTTTCAACGATACTGATTAGGTGGGCGGTTTATGCTAGTTTAGACGGGTATTTTATACAAATCTAAAAAAGGTAATTACCTTTGAAGTGTAAAGTAGATTAAAAATAAAATCTCAAAGCTTTGGATTTTATTTGTAACTTTTGTGTTTTTGGGTAGTTCACGTATCTGTATATCAATCACAGCGAATAAGTCATTAAATAATAGGTGATGCCAGATGGGATAGAAAATTAGAGAATAATATCTTACTCAACTTCACGGCTTTTTCATTAACTATAATTTACTTCCCCGATTATTATTCAAAGATTTAAATGGCGTTGAATGCAGTTTTTAATTGATGTGATTTATTCCATATAACCATATTTTATCAAAATTTCTCGCTCTGTTACTTTCTTTATATATTTACATTCATGGTTCAATATGCTGGGATCTAAAAATCCTTCACAGGCCCACCAAAGTTCACCGTTGATTTCGACGACAACTCTGCTGTAAGGATAATCATGGTGACAATCTGGGCATTCCTCCTTTATCCCTCTTAGCTCTTCGGCCATCTCAGGTGTGAGCTTCGTATAAATCCTTTGTCCTAAATCATTTCGATTGACCATTTCTCTATTTGGGACCATTTCAGACGTAGGCCCTGCTCTTGGGATTGCTGTCGGGATTGACATAGGCGTTACTGTAGGCGTTGCTTCCGGAACGTTGCTTTCAACGCATCCAGCTAACACGGAGACCATAAAAAAAGACATCAGCAATATGACGACGCTCTTCATATAAAACTTGATTTTTTTTAATTAGATATAAGATTATCTATTAAGTCCCAAAAAGATATTGAAGAATACTTTACGTTTTTAGCATCCATGCTTATTGTTTCTTCATATAAACCCCGAATAAAATAATGCATAACTTAATATAAAATAATGAAGTTCGGAACTAACTTCTGTCAAAGATTTTTTGGTTTTGGAAAACGGCATCTTATTCAATCCTCAAAAATGAACAATTCGTCAATGGTCGTTTGTAACGCTTTTGCAACATCATAAGCTAGTTTGAGTGAAGGATTGTATTTTCCTTTTTCCATAAAGAGAATGGTCTCTCGTCGCACTCCAACCTTTTTGGCGAGATCTTCTTGGGTTAAATCATACCTGGCTCTGAACTCCTTTATTCGGGTTTTCATTTTGCATCCCCTTTTCTTGCAAGGTATAGATAGGATGCAGCAAAAACTAATCCTGAAACTAGTATTACCACTGCCATAACGTGGTTTCCTTCAAGCTCAACGTCCCACATGATTCCAGCCAGTAGGTTGCTACCAACTGCACTCCAAATTGCGGCGATAAAGCCGTAATATCCTGCTTTATAATTGACTAGTACTAACCTTTCATCAGCAGCAGGCAATCCTTTATTTACGTTTTTTAGCCTATCCCACAATCTAAAGGTCGCAAAAGCTGCCAATATTAGCACTATCCATACTAATGTGATTTCACTTAATTCAATCTTTCCTGCATATTTCACGAAAAGGGCTAGCGTCACTATTACCGAAACTGCTATTCCAATACCTATAACAATTCCAAGTTTATCTTTCATGTTTTTTCACCTCTTTTTATATGTTATCTAATGATAACTTTTTATTAGCTATCATTAACTTTTTATTTCTTATTTCTAACATTATGTTATGTATATATAATATATAGTACTTATAGTTTTCTGTTCTTCGTAGTTTCAAGGAGTAAAACTGAGGTCGGATTTATTTACATCTAGGATAGTTGATTACCTTTACAATTTATGGCTTAATCCCAGCTTTACATACTCTTTTTCAGGTCATCTAACCTATCACTTTGGAATATCTTTATCTTTAGAAGTGATATATCTCAAAGATAACAGAAGTGATATATCTCAAAGATAACAGGTATTGGGGGCTATCTTCGCCTTATCTTAAGTTGAAAAATTGGATATAACGGGATGAAATATGTTTAAGAAATGTCCTGGCGTTAGAGATGTATTGCGGCCAGAGATAATATTGAGGACATGTCCAGCTTGTGGGGATGATGTGGAGTTTTTTAGTGATGAGACCGAGGTAGAGTGCTCTTCTTGTGGAAGAACGTTGCATAGAGAAGCCACCACTTCGTGTTTTAGTTGGTGCGAGTATGCATCAAAATGCATTGCAGACTTATTGGAAAGAAAACTCGTAACTCCGTCTAGGGCTGAGGAACTCATGAAGATGGCGGAGAAGACCAATGAATAATTCACTCATCTATATTTTACTCATCTATATATTATATATTACTTATTCAAGCGTTTCACTTATTTATAAGGTTGAATAATAATGGTGGTTAATATGGAAGCTATCAATCTGATTTGTAAGGATAAACCCGGCGTATTAAGGGATATATCTGGCACTGTAGCCAAGCACAATGGTAATATCAAGTATGTTCAGTTATTCATCATCGAAAGGGGCAATAATAAGGGAAATGCCTTGGTATATATGGAGATTGATGTTGATGAATCGGATGCACTCATTGCTGATCTTAATTCCTTGGAATCTGTGCTAGAGGTCGCCACACCTCCGTCCTTCGGCGATATCTACGGTTCCCGAGTTATAATTGTTGGTGGTGGAGCACAAGTAGCACAAGTCGCCATGGGTGCGATCAATGAGGCAGATCGACATAATATTCGGGGCGAAAGAATCAGCATAGATACTATTCCTTTGGTAGGAGAGAATTCTCTGGCGGATTCAGTAGCAGCTGTCTCAAGACTTCATAGGGCAGAAATACTCGTTCTGGCCGGATCATTGATGGGCGGAAGAATTACAAAAGAGGTCAAGAAGTTACATGATGAGGGCATTCCTGTAATAGCACTCAACATGGCCGGGAGCGTGCCAGATGTAGCAGACCTGGTTGTGACAGATCCTATTCAAGCGGGAACATTTGCGGTAATGCATGTGGCAAAGACGGCTGAGTTCGATCTGAGGAAGGTCAAGGGGAGGAGATTTTAGCTTCAAATCTCTTTTTGATTGGATCTTTCACGTTTGTGCTCAATTCAAAATATTCCAGGAATGCATCAGTTGTCCTTATAATCTTCGTTCTCCCTTTTTTGGTGCTAACGATCAACCCTCTTTCTTCCATCTCTGAGATGTGTGAATAGGCGGTGTTACCTCTGATATCAACTACATCTGATTGTGTGATTGGCTGGTGATATGCTATCACCGACAGTGTTCTGAGCACAGGTTTGCTAAGCTCCATGGGTGCTATTTTCTCTACCCTTTCTGCATATTCTTGCTTGATTTGCATCATGTACTTGTCCTTAATCCTGATCAGCTCAAGCGCAGTATCACGGGTTTTATATTCTTCCATGAGAGTTTGCATTATGCTGGAGACGTCTCCTGATGAAAGGTCGACAAGTCCAGCCAATTCAGCCGTAGATAGTGCTCTCCCTGTAGCGAAAAGGGCAGCCTCTAGAATTTTTTTATCACTAATGTCTGAGTTTGACGTAAAGATCACCAAATAGTTCTTTTTGCTCTAACCAGATTTGCTTCCGATCTGCCATAAATAGCAATGGAACATATGTTTGGATGATGCAAGAAGGTGTTCTCTCCTCAATCAGTTCATCGAACATGACATGATCTTGGTTTTTGAATTTTTTACTCAGCTTCCCCCTGATTTTTTGGATCATTCCCTCGATATCTTCTTCATGCGCGATTTTGATCACCTCTTCTGGGCTAGGTAAACTCTTCGCCTTAATAAGCCGCCTCTTATTGCTTCGCTCCTTCCGATCCATTGCCTTTTTTAATTCTTCTATTAACTCACTAAGTGTCACAGGTCTCTTGGACTCCCTCCTTATCCTTGGGCGTAGGTAAGGGTATTCATCCGTCTGGAAATACTCGGGTTGGAATCCAAATAATTCCCACTCAAATTCCTCCTCCTCTTGCTTTTTATCCACCAAAAATTCTGATTTCATACGTAAGAGCATTGAAGCGTAGAGAAGAGTTCTGCCAGATACCCTTAGATCTAGCTGTTTTAGTTCCTCTAATTTTTTGAGAAACTTGTCTGTCACTTCTATGATGTCGATGTTCCAAGGGTCTATCTCGCCTTTAGAGGCAAGCTCAACCAATATCTCAATCGGCTCTATCAATTCAACATCACACCTGTTATGCTGGAAATATTATCTTCCTGCATTGTTACGCCTATGGTTCTATCTGCAGACTCTATCATCGGTTTTCTTAGTGAAACAACTATGAATTGTCCGTCTTTGGAAGCATCCTTGATCATTTTAGCAACTCTTTCTGCATTAGAACCATCCAGATACATGTCTATTTCGTCAAACACATAGAACGGAGAAGGTCTGTGTTTTTGTATCGCCAGAATGAATGCTAGTGCAGTTAAGCTCTTCTCTCCTCCTGACAAAGCCTCCATGTGATGTATTGCCTTACCAGATGGTTCCGCTTTGATTGATAAGCCACCAGCAAACGGATCCTCCAAATTTTCAAGTATCAATTCTCCCTCTCCGTCCGACAGTCGAGTGAATACATCCTTGAAATGCCCATTAATTTCAAGAAAATTCTCCATGAATACATCCTTTTTCATCTGTTCATACTGTTCTATCCTGTTAAGGAGCTCATTACGCTCATCAAACAACACGTCTCTCTTTTTTTGGAGATCCTGCTGACGGTCTTGAACTTTTTCATATTCCTCTATGGAGCGCATGTTTATCGGCTCTAATGCTACCATCTCGCTTTCTAGGTTCACAATTTTTTCTTTTATGGTATTTATCGGCGGGATATCTTCTTCATCTTTTATTCCTGCAGAAGAAACCTCTTTGTTGATATCGTTTAACTGTATCTGTAATTCATCCCTAGTGCATCCAAGGGATTCTATCTTCACATCTACCATATCTATATTTCTCTGGCTATCATTCTTCTCCATCTCCATCTTCGCCTGATCGCCCAGTAATTTATCTCTAATTTCACGTAGGTCAGCTAATTCGGCTTCCAATTGATTTTTCCTGCTCTCCCCACTTTCTAGTTCTTTTTCCAAAGTAACGATTTGGCCATTGTCCTTTTCTATCTTATTTTTTAGCAGGACCTTTCTTTCCTCCAGCGAAACCAATCTTTCTTTATTCTCATCTATTCTGGATGCACAAAAGTCCTTTTCTATTTGCAGCGCATTTATTCTGACGTCTATATCACGTGAACTGTCCTCAAAACTTCTGATCTCAGACTTTATTCTATCAGACTCATTGGATAGCGATGGTATCTCTGATCCATCGAGTTCAGCCTCCAGTCTGTCAATCTCGCCTCCGAGAGCAGAAATTTGGTCATCAATTTCTGCAATCGAAAACTCTAGAGATGCTATCTCATCTCCCAGTCTTTTTCTAGCTGTTGATATACTCTTTATCTCATCCTCTTTCTTCTTGGTCAATTCATCGTATCGATATTTTAACTCATCTAGATCCACTAACATCCTTTTCTTTCCGGCAATTTCAGTGTCTATGTCTGTCGTACCCTTGATAGCAGACGATATCTGGCTTTCGATGCCATCCATCTCCTCAATGCATTTTTGCCGTTTAGATTCATAGATGGTTATCTCTTCTACCAATTTTCTTAGTCTCTCCTCCTCTGCTGCAACGAACTTGAATCTCGATTTTGGAGCCGTACCGCCAGTCATCGCACCGCTCTTCTCGATCAACTCACCTTCAAGTGTTACCATCCTTCTTGGCATTAATTTTCTCGCCGCATCCAGGTCCCTAACCACGAGTGTATCTCCAAAAACATAGCAGAATGCTTCATTGAACTTGGGATCGTATTCCACAAGATTTATCGCATAATCGATTACACCTTTTTCCTTGATCTCTCGCAGTTGCACAGGTCGTCGCATTTTGTTCAGCGGCAAGAATGTTGCCCTCCCGGCTCCATCTCTCTTCAAAAACTCGATAGCTTGGGTGGCATCCTCCTCCGTGCTGACGACTATACATTGCATTTTGCCACCGGCTGCAATCTCTAAAGCTAAAGCATATTTTTCATCAACCTTCCCCAGTTCAGCGATCGTTCCATAGATGCCAGACAGAATTCGATCCTTTTTCGCACTTAAAATTTTTTCAACCGCATGATAATATCTAGTCTCTTCTGCTGCTTTTACTCTCGCTTCGGTCTTAGCGTATTCTTGCTGGAGATTCCATAATTTATCCTCTATTTCGCTTAGTTCCTTCATTATAGTGAATTTTTTGCCTTCTAGGTCGCTAGTGTAATCTGATTTCTTGCTGAGCTCCCTTTCAAGCTCTTTAAGCTCTTCATGGATTTGTCTCATATCGCTCTCAGTTTGATAAATGCGCTCTTTAGCATTCGATATTTCCCTCTCAGCCTCATTTACCTCGGCTGAATTTCTGCGGATATCATCGAGCAATCTATCCTTTGTTCTGAGTAATTCGTTTTTCTCGCCTTTTTTCTGTTCAATCTGTTTTTTGAGTTCTACGAGACTATCACGCGTGTCAGCAAATTTTGCATCCACTTTTGCGATTTTATCCTGAACTATGGATAATGCATCCCTTTTATTACTCATCTCTGAAAGTAAGCTTGCCTTTCGAACCTCTTCCTCCTCTAACTGGGCTATTAACCCCTCTATCTTGAGTTGAGTTTTATCTATATCGATGAATACCCTCCTTCGCTCCTTCTCAAGTTCTTCTGTCTCTTTTTTGGAAAATTCTATGGAATTCTTGCAAAAAGTGATCTTGCCTTGGATGCTCATTATTTTCTCTTTTATATGGATCTGTTCATCCTCTCCTTTCATCATGATTTGTTCATTTAAAGTGCCTAATTCTCCCTCTAGCTTCGATATACTCAATCTAATATCCGTTATATCGCCTACCAAAGTGTCTTTCCTTGAATTGTGGACTTTCAGCTCCTTGATAACCTTTTTTAGCTTTCTGTTAACACTTTCCCGTTTTGCCAGTAGCGTGAATGCCTCATAACGACGCTTTTCATCCCTAAGCGCTTTGTATTTGAGTGCCTGCTCTCTTTCATCAGCCAATTGATCTAGCCTAGAGATCACTTCAGAGAGGAGGATCTCAGCGTGATCTATGCGCTCTTTAACGGTTTCCAACTCTTTTAAGGATCGCTCTTTTTTCTCATCAAATTCTGCAACCCCTGCTATTTCATCTATGACTTTTCTCCTTTCTGTGGGGCTCATCCTAATGATCTTGTTAATGTCTCCTTGCACGACGACGTTGTAACCCTCTGGGAATATCTTAGACTTGGAGAGATGTATTCGAAGCTCACTTAGGCTGCACGGTTTGTTGTTAAGATAGTAGTTACTGTAATAACCGGCGTCAGTACGCTGAATTCGCCTCTTTACTTTGACCACATCTTGGTCTATGGGAAATTCTCTATCGGTATTATCAAACTTGATGGTAACTTCCGCATAATCTGGATTTTTCCCATTAACATGGTATATGAGGTCAGTCAACCTTTCAGCCCTCATCATTTTAGAAGAGGATAAACCCAATACGAAAAGGATGGCATCGATTATATTTGACTTTCCGCTGCCGTTGGGTCCAGATATGGTCGTGAAATCATCGAAAAAAGAAATCTTAGCCCTTTTTCCAAAAGATTTGAAATTCCTGAGTTCAATATCTTTTATATGCAAGGCTAATCCCATCCCTCTATATAGT
>CAYZWV010000043.1:0-11049 GCA_964482255.1 uncultured Methanocellaceae archaeon | reverse complement strand
ACATAAGAGTGTTCCTCCAACAAATTCATAATTAGAAAATAATTTTTTTACAGCAACATCATGAGTAACTTTAGGTTTTTTATTATCCAGCCGATAGTCATTAATTTTTAATATTACACGATCAAACACCCTCTTTGTGCCAACTTTTACCGTGATTGCTGTTTGTTCATTATAAGGCATGCTGATTAAAATGGAATGATTGGGGTGTTTTTAAATATTTTCATATTAAAATAAAAAACCAGTTTAATTTTAAAATATACCTTTCTCCTTTCTCCAAACACACAAATTTTTTATAGCTGATGTATTACATGATAATGCAAGATAAGAAATAGGTTGTTTTTAAATGTCAGAATTTACTCAAGGGATTATTCCCATTCAAGAAAAATTTTTACAACCCAACTATTTGATGGCGTTGGGTTTTCGTGAAGGATTCATTTTTGGAAGAGTTCTTCGACGCCGAACATGTATGTATAAACCATGGGCACTCATCGATGATAATGGAGATGCCATTGATATTGCCGATGGATCGTATCCCTCCGAAGGATGCCTTCGATTTTTAGATCCACGAAACACTAATCGAGATATTCTCTATTTGCCAACCATTACTGATCAGCATTTAGCATGGATTTTACATGGAGCCATAGGATTAAAACCCTCTCAAATTCGAATGTATCTACGTATGCCTGAAGCCCAAGACATCCCAGGCAAATTCCCAAACCTTGATCCGATTGCACCTACCGCTGGGCAAAACCTAGGATTTCTATCAGGAGTGCAATCGCCATATGAGATGCCAACAGACTTCCTCGAACTTGTTCTTCCTCCTAAAACACATATTTGTGCTGAATGGTATAACAATGACTCGGGTAATCGAAACCATCAACCCGTTTGTAACCTCATGTTCATGGCATACTGGTTTGAAGTGCTTACCAAAGATAATTATCCCAATTTAATCTCACAGATTGCTCTTCGACAAGTACCTGCTGCATTTTTCACGATTGGAGTAGGTGACCTTCCCCTGATTTATGGGGGGGATCTTTCAGATGGTTGGTTAGCCGAACCCCTCACATTGAAAGAGGCTGCTGCTCTTGGAGGCAGGAGGTATTAATCATGGTACTTAAGAAAGAAGAAATTCGTGATCGGGTCAGAATCAAGGATGTTTGGCTCACTACTACTCGTACTGATATTTTTGGCGCCATCGTTCCTGAAACAAATCTTCGTAATGTCATCATGATTAACCTCTCAGGAGATCGCCAACAGATCAGGGAAGTGGATTTTGAGAAACTCGATGAAGAAGGTAATTATGTACTGAAATTCTCCCGTATTCCTATTGCTCCTGCCGATTTCATTCAAATTCCCCTTAATTACGATATTGAGCAACCCCTCATCAGTATGGAAGGGGGTTCTCGATTATATGGAACCGTCACAGGCAACTCTCTTCAAGCTATGGTACATTACTGGGATGAATAGGGGTGAATACCCTCCATGACCTCCCTTTATGAGCTCCTGATTCCCCTCCTCTCTGCAGACCCCGCCCTAAAGTGGCCCAAAATCATTCAATATCATGAGTCAAACCAAGAAGAAATCGAATCGGGGCAAGAACCAACGTGGCAAGTAGTTCCTAAAGAGGGAGAAATTTATCTTGTGTACTCTCAAACTATGGGGTGGCCCGTGGATTCCAATGGTGATCAGATCAATCCCACAACGGATGCGGGGTTCACTCGATGGCAGGATCCCAACCTCCGAACAAGTACTGCCTATGTTCTTGGCAGTATCATTAATCATCCTATGGAGTGTTGGATTGAAGTAGAGGTAGGCAATCCCCTACAATTCAAATTTTTCAATACCACTGGTTCTACCGTTCTGATTGATTTGACTATCTGGATGTTTGTTGTTAAAGAAGGGCAATGGAATCTAGTAAGAGCTTATCTTCAGAAAAAGCTACAAAATGGAGATGAGTAATAATACGAAAACCCAAGCGTTCTAAGCCATTACCATTAATAGCCGATGTTTTGGTTCCACCCGCTCTCCGATTAGAAATGATTCATGCACGAAGAAAAAAAGGGCAGAGCAAACTCATATTGACATTTGAATCTGTAAAAAGAAGGTTTCTACCTGGTAAGAAAGTAAAATTAGTTCATTGGGAGATGAAATAATGTTGGTTAATAATGAACTCACTGAACGCATTAAACACTTAAAAACATGGATTAGTAACAAGAAACATACCATTGAAGCCAATCAAATGGCTATAAAAACCCACAAACAAAATATCAAACAAATAGAGCATACAAACAACATTTTAGAAAAAGAAATTGAGTTTAATATTCAAGAGCTAAATAAGCTTAAGCAATTGGCAGATAATTCTAAAGATGTGGTGGGTGATACGTGAGTGAAACGAATGAAAGGGAGGAGAAGAAAGAGGAGCGTCAGGAAGAAAGTTTGGAACGGCGGTTAGAGCGCCGTTTTACTCGTCGGGAACTCCGACGGGAACACCGCTTAGAAACTGTTATTCCTGAAGACCGTTTTACTAAAACGGCTGATTTTGTAAGTGCCATCATAACTGGAGAAATTATTGCTAGTAAAATTACGGGGGAAATTCCTGGGGCGGCTCCCGAAGAAGAACCCCATTTATTTGGTGATCGCACGGGATTCTTTGAACGAAGACAGGAGGAACGACGAGAAGTAGGTGTAACGTCTTCATCACGAGCAGAACGAATTCAATCGAAGATTACTGATGAAGTAAATTATACTATTCAAACTCAGTATTATTTAATTGATTCTTCAACTCATGGGGTCTGTAGTGAAATAGCCATTCGGTCACCAAGCACAAGTTTTTCTGTTTCTGTAATTATAGATGATATAAAACAATTTGATCGAACATATTCTCAATTTGCCACCCTATCTCCCCATTCTGATCTTATTGATGCCTTTGAGGATTCCCAAAGTTCAGGGGTTTATGTTTTGCATATTGGGGAACTTAACTGGAGAAGAAAATGTCAAGCCATATTAACAGTTCTCGAAGAAATTACTTTTGAGAATATTTTTGTGAATATTAAGGAGTATTTAATCTAATGGCCAGTGATGTTGAACTACTCAATGAGCTCAAACGGTTACAAGACGTTATCATACAGTTACAAGCATCAAATACTAATCTTGCAAGTGTCATTACGCAATTACAGGCTCAAGTGGCTCAACAAATAATCACTAATACCAATCTCACCGCACAAATAGCTACTTTAACTACCATTACGGGGCAACTAGTGGAGGTTAATACTCGTGCCCTTGATGAACGGGATCAAGCAAACCAACCGTTGCCTTACGATGATATAACTCTAAACTATACGTGGCCTGGCACTATAGCAAATGGGGCGTCAGATGGACACACATTTACGGCTGCTAATTGGGGGGCTGGACTAGATTTTTATATTAGTGGGTTTCTAGTTCAATTTAATTGTGTTGCTGAAACCCTTATGGAATCTGACAACGAGATTCTAATTTACTTATATGATACTACTGCACCAGAATACTTCTACCGACACACTTTTTCTGGAGAGAAGTACAGTTTTTCAAATAGTGGACTCGCAGGATGGATGCTTTCTCGTTCGTTCCTGTTCCCTCACTTACGTAGGGTTACATCTACTCAGAATATTAGATATGCGGTATATAATGGTGCAGGTAATGCAATCGGATGCTTCGTTGAAGTCAACGGCATACCGAAATAGCCATAAAAAAGGTTGAATAGAATATGCCAGGTAGAACAGTTGATAGTAAAAAAGATGCTCAAGTGAGCGGTAATACGGACAAAGAGGGTGGAGGTACTGAATATCGGTTGGTATGTGATGGTAACGGATACCTCCAAATAGAAGTTGTTGGTGGAAGTGGATCATATCCATACAACCCTGAAACCGATGATGATTCGATTCCAGCAGGAGAGGTACGTGAAACTCCTAATGTACTACTACATGGATATGATGAAGATGATGGAGACTGGCAACGGGTTCTAACAGATGGATCAGGTAAGATACAAACTACAGCAACAGTCATCAGTCCAGGTGCGTATAACGCAGAGAATGACGATGACTCTGTTCCAGCGACAGAAAGCCACGAAAGTAATATAGTTCTTTTGCATGGGTACGACCCTATAGGCACTGATTGGGAACGAATTCATACTGATAGTTCTCATGGATTACTCGTAGCTAATACCAACTTTGGTACAATGAATACCAGTCTGAATGAGATTGAGAGTGCTATTGAAAATATTGAAGAAGCATGTGCCTCAATTAATACCGATTGGTTGCTAATCGGAGACGCTGGATCAGTAATTAATCTTGACGCTGCAGGTGATGTTCAAGTAGATGTTTTATCATCAGCTTTACCAACTGGTGCAGCTACAGAAGCAACGTTATCAACCATAGATACTAGTCTCAACGAGATTGAATCAGCTATTGAAAATATTGAAGAAGCATGTGCCTCAATAGGTACAGACTACCTTCTGATCGGCGATGCAGGTTCGATCATCAATCTCGACGCTGCGGGTGACGTACAGGTAGATGTTCTAACTGTTCCCGATCCGCTTAGTGATTCCGTTACCCCAGCCGACAACCTAGCCAATCCTACCACCATCTTAGAAGTGGCGGGATATTTACTCGGTTGGGATAACTCTGGAAGTGTCTGGGAACGAGTACGTACCGATGGTAGCGGTGCACTTAAAGTCTATACGCCATAGACGTTAGCACAATCGCTATTGATGGTACGGGTATCACTAAACTCGGCACAATTACTGTAGGTACGTGGCAAGGAACAGTCATAGACGAAACGTATCTTGACCACTCATGGAGTAGTTCGTTTTCTCTAGCTAATGAATTAGACATGACGGGGGCGTCAGCTTGGATTGATCTCAATCCAGCAGGAACTGGATCTGCAAATATTATTGATATTACTCCTAGTGCATCCTTGAGCGGAGTGGTTACGTGGAGAGGTATATATATCCTAGGCGCAGCTTTAGATCCAGATGCAGCCGCTACCATAGTGGGAGAACAGATTGACTTAACTGGCGTTGATTTGTCTAATAATCCAGATGTAGTTGGTATAACCGTCACACTACCAGCAACATATGCCGCTGGAACAGAGTATGCGGGTTATTTTGGTGGGGATGGTAAGGTAGTCAAGATTTGTGAAGATACCTATGCTGTATGGGTAGATGCTGGCCAATCACGATTTGATGATGATATTATCCTAGGAACATCGGGGTTTTATATAAATGAGACTGGTACTGCGGTACTTCATGACGCCACTTTTCAACCCACAGGTCTTTATGGGGTGAAGGTAGAACACCAAAGAACATTAGACCAGATTAGTTTTGCAGCAGTTCCTCAAAATGCTATAAATACCGCTTCTTCTGTAGTAAGAGGATTCTATATGGATGGCGCTGCATTAGATCCTGCAGCAGCTAGTGTTGAAATATTAGGGGTTCAAATAGACCTCTCAGGAGTTGACTTAACCAACAACCCTGACGTATATGGTGTTCATGTGAAGCTACCAGCTACTTATGCCGCGGGTTTAGAACTTGCAGGATATTTCTCGGGTGATGGTAAAGTAGTAAAAATATGTGATGATACTTATGCACTATGGGTAGATGATGGGCAATCACGTTTCGATGGTATAGTAAATAACCCTGTTGATAACTCTGGTTTCTATACGGGAGCTGGTAACGATCTGCGTATTTATCACGATGGGTCTGATTCATACATCTATAACTCCACAGGACAATTACGAATCTATGAGGGAGTACAAAACCAACTAGTGATTATTGCTGGTGGTAACGCTACCAACGATGGAGCTAACCTCACCCTCTTTGGGTCTACTCATGCGTCCGCTGATGTAGTTAGGTTTAGAGCGGGTGGTACAGAAACGATGCGAATTTCTGCATCTGGTGATGTAGGGATTGGGGAAGCTAGTCCAACATGGCAACTCCACGTCAAAACATCTGCTTATAATGATGGGGTAACCATAGAGAGCACAGAAGCCAGCAACTCTCATGGCCCTCGACTTAAACTCTATAGGAACAGCGCTTCTCCAGCTGATGACGATCTAATTGGATTAATTCAATTCTGGGGAGAAGATTCAGTTGGTAACGACCAACAATATGCTGCAATTGGATGTAAAATTAAGACTGTTACATCTGGAGTAGAAGACGGACAAATACTTTGGTATATCACGGCTGGGGGTTCAACCATCACTCCAATGTGGCTTGACTATCATGGTTATCTTAATATTAATTATATTCGTTCTACAACTGACTCTGACCACCATATCCATTTAGATCCAACAGCAGATCAAATTCACTTTTACCCAGGCGATACTTCCACAGATCGTCATATTATATTTGAATCTACTGCTAACGCCTCCTCTAATCCAAAGATAACCCCCGATGCAGATAATTATGGGTATAATGGAACGTCATCACTTACGTGGTATTATGCTTACCACTATCACGAATATCGCCACGATGAGACTGCGATTGATGAACTTGACGACCTAGCTATCATCGATGCTATGGATGTGCAACGAAACACCAAAGGAGAAGTTATTCGATGTACTATTACGAATATGCCAATGATGGATTTAGAAACATACCCCGACTGGTTGACTAATAAACACGATCCTGAATATAAAGAGGAAGACACACTTATGGTTAATGGTGGTATGATGAGCTCGTTATTGCGAGGAGCTGTTAAACAACTCCATCAAAAAGTTATAGACTTAACCGAAGTTGTTACCTTACAAGGTCAAGAAATAGCAGCTCAAAAGGCAGAGATAAACATTCTTAAGGGAATTAACTAATTTCTTCGTCAGTTTTGTCTTCTATCTCAACCTCAGATTCCTCTTCTATTCCTAGTTGTTTCTTTAATTCTTTAATTTCCTCTTCTAATGCTTTAACTTTCTCTTTCTCTACCCGTAGTTCAACTCTTAAAGTATCTCGTTCGCTAGTTACTGTATTTATATAAGTCTGAGTAAATGCTTGTAATTCATTTAGCGCGTCTATTCTATCCTGAATAGGATCAAGCTCTGACTCAAACTTTCTCTTAAGCTTGTTAATTCTATTGCGTATTGCGGTAAGTTGATTCAATTCTTGTTGTTCTTTGGGGTCTAATTGTGGTTGTCCTTTTCTCTTCATATAATTACCTCCTTGGTGCCTCAGCAGACTGTTCTTCACCTATTCGTGAAATAAACTTCTGCCAGAGGTTTCGTAATTTGTCTATTAACTTAAATGCTGGAGCTGGTGATACTATTGTTTCTTCCTCACCCTCTTCCGTTTCGGTAGCTACAACATTTAGTGTTCCAGAAACGAATGCTCCCCAATTACTAGTTCCAGTATTAATAAGAACGTCATTAGCATAAATTTCCACCTCCCACGGAGTGTCTGGATGGGCACTAACTCCCACTTCAATTGTATGTAAACCTTCAGAAAGGTCTACTGTTCTAATGATTTCAATATTGCCCATTACTGTTTGTAAAATTTGATCCTGTCTTACATTCCAAAAATTAGGTTCTAATGGTTCATCGATTGCCATGCCTGCATAACGAGTATAAGCATCATTAGCCGTATTAATAAATTTGATCATAAGATTAACTATCATCAGAATTATACCTCATGTTCAAGAATCCTCCACCCGCCTTCTTCAGTAGGACGGAGTTCCGTAATCTTAGTACGAGTGGCCCGTGATACTTCTCCTCCACTTCCTCCATTACCCGTTAATTTCTTGACAACAGCCATTATAAGATTAACAAGAGGCCATGGCCATAACCCCATCGGACCCTTAAAGATCCCAGTCTCAGAAGTTGATCTAACCACTAAAGCCTTCTCGTTTTCTTCAGACATTTATGTTCAAATACCTATGGCAGTGCACCATGCCGTTAAAGTAGTACCCCCACCCACATCAATAATAGTTACACCTACTTGATTGCCTTGAATATTCCACCAAGACGGGGTACCTGAATTGACCAAGGGATTAGTATGCCTACGAATCTCTAAGACTTGATCCACTCGTCGAAGGTTGGTTAGAGTGAAATTCAACGAGTAATCGCCACCTGCACCCGCGATAATTTGTACCTTGGCAGTGGCTATGGTATGCCCATCTTTAATTGTGGCATCAATTGAGGGGGAGGATATTGGAGGATTGGAACCCATTTTTCACACCATTTTTATATGATAAATATGTTATCACTTCCCTCTTTTTAAAGATTTTCAGAAGTTTTTTCTAGTTGAGAAAAAGTGAAAAATATAACGTTATAAAAACTTTCATTTTTGTGTAAAAGTGAAAGTTTAAATAGTTGAACAATTATTTCTAAAATAAATGAAAAAAAGAAGTAACTCTATCTTTGCCTAATAGGATTATTATTGCCGTGGGATAAAAATGAAGAAAAAAATGAAGAAACAACCTACTAAATCTGAAGTTAAAGTTATACCCATAAACACCTTACGATGTATTTTAGAAGAGCACTACCGAAAGGAAGACCCAAATGTTCAATCGGTATGGATTTCTAAAGTAGTTGTAGGAATACGGGCTGAATTCACACATGATCTAGTGCCTGGTAGTGCAATGTGTCTTGAGATCGAACTTGATAAAGAGGATGAATAAAACCAATGATTATAGCACTTCTAAGAATAGTTATACCTCGTGCCCTAGTAACCATATGTGTGGTTTTTCCTCTTGTTAGTTGGCTTACTCTCCTTTTTTTATGGATAATAGATCAAACAGATCGAGATGGAATAATCAACACGTTAATTTTTCTTATTCCAATAACGATAGGTTGTGTAATTGGATTACTTCTCTTTATTCCAATGGCAACAACCACTTTCAGATGATTAAATTGAAGCAATTGATTGGAAAAATTCTAGGCAAACATGCTCCCAAGAAGCCCTCCTATTTTTCCATCAAAGGACAAATCCACCTCCAGTTTTGCTATTATTATCAAGATTATTATCGACACGGAAGAAGAAAACATGGAAGAACTAGAAAGACAATGCCAAGTGTGTAAAACCACCGAAATAGAACCTGGATGGAGATGTACTTCATGTGGGAGACCTATTTGTGTATCATGTTGCGAAGAGATGAAGGAAGTTGGGAAGAGAATGGAGTGCCTCAACCCTTTATGTGCTAGGAATAGTAGAAATAGCAATAGACTAGTAACTGCTGATAAGGCGGTAAAAATCACTATTCCTGCAGAGGTAGTTAGTAAAACTAGTATTTCAGGCACTAGTCTTTCTTCACCAATGGATGAATACATTGCAGGTGTAAATGAGGGTATTGAATTAGCAAAAAGAAAAGGGCCTGATAAATGGGCTGGAGAAACAAGAAAGAATGCCGATAAGTGGCTTAACTTTCATAAGAGAGCATTCAAATGAGTTCCGAACGGCCCATTCCCACTCGTAAAGGCATGCTTGAAATTATCAAGCGAGGCCCTACCATTCGAGATCGGGCCCTGTTTTCTATTATGTATTGGTCAGGCAGACGAATTTCCGAAGTACTCGCCCTTACTCGCAAGGATGTACGGAAAAGAAAGATGGAGGATGGAAAAATGATTCTGATCGCCCGATTCAAAATATTAAAGAAGAAATGGGATCTCTGGATTGATACCATTGTGGCCCGAAATCCCATTACCGAGTTTTTTTATGAATATGTTCATTTTATAGACAAACAACAATTCACAGGAAAATTATTTCCTATTACCTCTCAACGTGTACGGCAAATCTGCCGAAAAATGATTCCTGATGTTAAAGTTCATTGGTTTCGGCATGTACGGTGTTCCCATTTGGGGGAAGATTATACCGAGGGAGAACTCATGGCCTATATGGGGTGGGATTCCCTCTCAACCGCTAAAACCTATGTACATAACCAACCGAAAGTTCAGTATCGTAAGCAATTAAGGGAAATGATTGAATGAGTGAACGTGTGGGTGATATTATTCGAAACGTCTTCCTACAACGAAAGGAAGTATACGGGCAACAACTCTACCTCGCCGTAAAAGAACGCCAAATTCGTGATCGAAAAGGCTCATATGCCTCATTCCGAGCCAATTACTTGAACCGCTTAAGTAAATTGGGTTTAATTCATCGTACGCGTACGGAACCTTCGAAAACTCCCACTTTTGAACCCCGTCAGTATTGGGAAATAGTGCCAGGTAAAGAGCACCCTCGGTTTCGTGATCAGTGGATTAACCCCCAGAATTATTTAAAAAATTTAGAACGAAAAAGAAGGAGAAGAGGAAATGTTTGAACCCACAGAATATAATCGGTTTATCATGAGAAAGAATGAAGAATTCTCAATCGTTGATGCTGTATTAAATTACGCAATTAAACAAGCCCAAGAGAAGGTAAAACAAGATGAAAAAAATTGTTGTACAGAAAGAAAATTATGAATTAAACAAGTTACCCAGATTTCAACACGAAATATTCTTGGAGTCTGGAGTTGAAGGGGTATTCATGCTCACTGCACCCCATTTGGATGGCAAAGATATTATCTCTTTCCGAAGGAAAGATATTCCAGACATAGTACATGCGTTGTTAATCGCCTATTTCCAACAATAAACCGAGATTAAAGGTTAATCTAATGAAACGAACGAAAAAAACAGGCTACATGATAAAAGATGAAGATGATGATTATCATTGTTTTTCTGATTTTTGGCCTGATTATGGAGAAGTTTTCTTTGATGAACAAGCAGCAAAAGACGCCCTTGCAGATTTAAAATCTTATGGAGCTAATGTGAGATTAGTAACCGTTGAAATATGTGAAATAGATAAAAATTAGGTGATAAAATTGGAAAAAGAAGAAGAAACAGAAAAAATAGAAGATAACACGAAAGACAACGTGAAAAAATGGGGGAAATGGAACGAGAAAACTGAAGAAGGCCAAAAAAAATATTCCACAGGAATAACTGGAGAATATGAAGCCTTTCGGGAATTAATTTGCCCCCTTTTAACGGATACCGTGCATAGTCAAAAGGATGAGTATTGTCGAGGGCCTCGTTGTGGGCACTGGAACCCCTACC
>CAYZWV010000042.1:0-11303 GCA_964482255.1 uncultured Methanocellaceae archaeon | reverse complement strand
TTCTCTATTAAACCAAAGTTTTTTCTTACTCTTTCTGCCATGTTTTACCTCCCAAAATCCCCTTGAAGATACGTAATGTTCCTCTCCTATTTATGGTTTTGCGCTTTATGGGTTTGATAAGACGAAATCTGGAGACATCTACCATGTAAACCATCCGAAAAAATATAAGATCAATGGAAATAACAATACTCCCATTGCATGGGTTTTTTTGACCTTTAGATAAGAAGGTAGCATTCCGATAAGCGTGGAAACTGCGAAGATCGCCATTCCAAATAATCCTGTAAGCAAAATTGTCATCACCGCCAGACCAATTAGAACCATAGTACAAAGCTTTGAATAGTTCAAGTGAACTAAAGCAACAGAAGCATAATCTCCTATAAACATAGTAACGAAATAAGAGGCAATTGAAACGCCCACGATCACGATTAAGAAGAGCGCTACTAAGGACAAATCCCATCCAACAGGAATGATATCATTGACCACAACCATGGCTCCGCTACGTGCCCTTTGAATTACATATAATGCTATGAGGCTAAATATGGCATTAGATGTAATCATATAACAATTAACTTTATAAGCTTAAAAATATCATATATACTAATTATGGCGCCGAGTGAAAAAATTAAAACATCCGTTAAAGATGATGAGCTACTAGATGAGTGGTTTTCTATCATAGAGGCAGCGGAAAACACCAAACGCAATTATCTTCAAGGAATGGCGCTTTATACTGAATTTACAAATATGACTCCATCACAGCTTTTGGAAGAGGCCGAAAGCGAGATAACGAGCGGAATACTGCCAAGAAAACGGAGCATAAGAAAGCACCTTTTAGGTTTCAGGGATATGCTGAAAGACAAAGGATACGCTCCTAAGACTGTTAGTGGTTTCATGGTCTCTGTTCGCTCTTTTTATAAATCGTTTGATATTGATATCCCACAGTTAAATAAGCGGAAAAGCTTTCAATCGAAGCCACTAGAAGAGAACCGTTTTCAGGTTACAAAAGAACACATAAGGGGAGCGCTTAAGTATTGTGATGTCAGGGATCGAGCCATCATTCTGACAATGGCTTCCAGTGGATTGTCTCAGTCAGATGTTTTGGATTTGACCGTTGGTAAATTTAGAGATGGATATGATGAAGAGACGGGCATTACTACCTTGAAACTCAGGCGGATCAAGACCAAATATGATTTTATCACGTTTTTGAGTCCTGAGACTTCAGAGGCGATCTTAACCTATTTGGAATGGAGAGATAGGACACCTAAACTAACATGGCACCCTGACATAATGAGGGCATTTGAGAAAAGACGTATCCGGTCAAATAATGATTATCTGTTTGTTAAGAAGGATATACCATCCAAATATCTGAAAACGTTGAATGAAGAGGATAGAAAACTCAACGCACCGGGACTGATGAGCATGTTCAGAGACATTGCTAAGCAGATGGGTATGGAGTCAGATAAAGGACAGTGGCAATATTTCAGGGCGCACAATCTCAGGAAGTTCTTTAATTCCACGCTGTTAAATACCGGCTGTGACCTTTTCCTATGCGATTTCTTAATGGGTCATCAAATAGATGCGACCAGATCGGCTTATTTCATGGCTGATCCTGAGCGGTTAAGAGAGCTGTATATGAGGTATATTCCCTTTTTGTCAGTTGAAGATGTCGAGGCAAGGGTTTTGACGTCTGAGAGCTATGAGGCATTGGTGACGGAGAACCAAGAGATAAAGTCAGAGTTGGAAGAGTTAAAGGCAAAAATAGAGGCATACAAAAAACCCGCAGAGGCGATGGATATGTTCCTGAGTGATGAAAAGCGGTTTAATGAGTTTATGGAGTTCGTTGAGTTTAAGAAGGCTCAGATGAAGGGATAAACTATTCAGTAGCTTCCTCCTCGGCAACTACCTCAGCGGATTTCTCATAGAATTCGAGAGCGAGAGGATAATACCTTCCATGTAACTCCCAAAAATGGTCGTCCTTTTCGGTGCGGTCGGTCACCATATCAAGTTCTATAAGTCCACTAACTATAATCATCCATGTTGCTTGGACTACATCCTCAAAACGACACCCCCGCGCCGTTGCAATTATCTCCTCTGTAAATTTCTTCGCGTCCTTGAGTAGCTTTATCACAGGAGGATTCAGATGTTTTCCGTTAATCAATCGATCGATTGTTTTTGTGTATAGCTCTTCAAAATAAGGACTAGATATCATCTCAGTTATATTCTTACGGAACATAAGGGATTTACCTTCAAGTATCTCTCCATAATCTCTTTTGTCATCTATCACTAACATTAAGAAGCTAGGAGAATACTTCAAACCATACTCTTCAAAACATGCACGTTCACGTTCGGTTAACTCTGAAAGACCTTGTGCTTTTAGCTTCTCGTTAAAGTGGTCTATGAGTTTAGGAATCATTGTTTTATAGAATGTAGAATCCCTTAAAGCGTCCCATGCAACCATATTAACTATTTTTGAAAGTGCTTTTACTGTGGGATTGAGAGAACAAAACTTCACCATGTATTCTCTTTTCGTTACTTTACCTTTCTTTGATCTTTTATCTTCGTACTCCTTGGGGCTGTCGCCTTGATATATCTCCACTATGCCATCTCTTTTCATTGGTTTAACTATTTTTGAGATATAGGAATCGTTCACACCTATCTCCTTCGCCATGTCTCGTTGTATCTTTTTTTCGCCATCTAGGAGGCTTAAAATAATTTCACGCCTTGTTTTTTTATATTTTTTCTCTTTTTTCTCACACATTGCGGACACCTCTTGATAACCTATATGACTTCTCTATATATAAACCTTTTGACTTTTTGTAAACTATATGACAAAATAATCGAATTAATCAAATAGTTTATTTTTGAAAGCAAAGCGTCCAGAATGGTTTTTTAAAGGAATAAACCCCAAAGATAAAGCAATGAAAAATATAAGCGTAGATTTCGGGCAGAGAAAAGTTCAAGGAGGCAACGAAGGGCGGTGTTTTTCTGTGCATTTGCCTACTTTGTGGGTCAGAAGCAAGCAGATCAAAAGAGGCGATACCCTACATATCGGAATGGACAACGAGGGCAACCTAATCATCAAAAAGCCAGACAAGGAGGCGCCTAATGAGTAGCGAATTTCCATCCCCTGAAATTTTGTGCCAGCTCCCCCGCTGGATTCGGGAGTTTTGGAAGATTGAAAAAAGAATGGAGGTAAATGATGAACCAAACAAAACCAAACCAAAGACAAGCAATCCGATCCGTTGAATTCTTCCACGCCGTTGTCTTTAAATCCTCGGCAGATGTGGCAGAGGACATTCTGGCTTTTTTGGAGCAGTGCAACGCTCAAGTGATATTCCAACGGCATAGTGGTCGATACCTTCGAATCACCGAGGAGAACGGAGGTGCTGACCGATGACACTCACAGCCAAAGCCATCCGTGAGCATTACCAAACCCCAAACATTCAAAGAATAATCACTGAGAAGAGCAGAGATTGTGACACTTGGAGAGCTGGGAATGGAGATTTTATTGCATGGTATAAAAAAACAAAAAAAGAGGGGCTTCGATTATATGACTTATCAGATAGCAATGACTACAAAACCCTAACCAAAAATCATCGTGTTCTCTATTCGACACTTTCACTTTTTGATGATGCAGTCAAATCCAAGCGCATCCCAAAAACGGGTGTTGATAATAAAGGCGAAAAATATAGGATCGGTGACTTCGGCAACACTCGGGCATATTCTTTGGGAGTTGACATCGATGGAATTGGAGATATCCATGATTCTATCGTGAGAGGATGGGTTGAAAAAGCGGGGGCTTTCTGGGTTGAGAAGATGTCTCAGATATGCCCTGAGAGTATCCACGTTTTGTTCTCCGGTGGTGGGATATATGGTTTTGTTCATCATAAGCTGTTCGCAGTGAAATATGGCTATGAAGGCCAATACGCTGAGTGTTTCCATCTCCTAGCATCCACGTTTAATCTACTCATTAAAGACATTGAATCCGATTTCTTTGAGAATTACCCAGAGGCAAAGGAATATGTCAAATTCGATGCGTTGAATAACCAGAAGCGGGTCTTTAAATCAATCTTCAGTATCCACAAAAAGCATGACCTAGCCGTTATTCCACTTGACAAAAACAACATTAAAATCGACTTGGAAAAAGCTTCAATTCCTTTGGCAGAGGACGTTATCCAAGGCGGGGAAGAGTGGTATAAGAGCTACGACATTAAGGAAAAGGAGGCGTTAATAGGTGCTCTCAAAGGATACCAAGATGAAGTTCGAGAGAGACCTGAGTTTGGCGATTATCCAGTTGTAGTCTCGGATCAACCAATCAACCAAGAGAACTTCCCACCGTGCATTAAAAGGATTCTAGCACTGACAAAAATAGGAGCGGGTAAAACCAGAGTAATGGCTTTATTGGCTTCTTATCTCGGTGAGGCTGGATGGAAGAGAGATGATGCGCTGAAGTTTTACTCTGAAGTCGGACAGCGTTTAGGAATCAACCGCCCAGATATCTTCAACGACTGGTTCGGGAAGATGCACTGTGCAAACTGTCAAACCATCCAGACGAAAGGCGGAGGCTTCCCATTCATGCACTTTGGCGAAGTCGGAATCTGTGATTCCGATTCCTTTTGTAAGCAACTTCATGGTTCAATAGGTGGATCCGCTGGGCCTGTCGATTATTCGCTTGAAAAAATCAAACAGCAAAAAAAGCTAGAGGCAATGGAACCACTCAAAAGACCGACACTTTTGGCGGACATCCTCAGCCTCTTGGATAAACTAGCAGTTGGTGAAGAGGCATCTAAGCTACTCACGCTTTTGAGTGGAATCAGCGCCCTTAACCAATGCCATGATTATGTAAACTCATACAGAGCGCATGGCGATAGTGCCATAGGTAAATCCCATATCATCAAGGCTGTTTTATCGTTGGAAGAGGGTATTGGTGTCGTTAATTGGACATCAGCAAGTCCTCAATCGTTGGCTTATCTTCCTGAAAATGAGCTAACTAATAAAATTCTCTTCTTTGACGAGAGTAAGGGATGCGAAGATGTGATGTATCTAGTGCGAGAACTCCAAAGTGAAGGAAGATGTAAACGGGCTATTGCCGTACGGAATGAAAAAACTGGTCGTTTTGAAACAGTGGAAAGCGAAGTGCGAGGTCCTGTATGTGTTATCACAACATCAGTTAATGAAAAGGTTGAGCAAGAGGCATCAACTAGAACATGGCTGGATGGGAGGGATAAATCGCAATCACAGACAGAAGGCATCATTCAACACCAAGCCGTGAAGGTTATGAGATGGATTGATGTTGATAAAGCCATAGAAGCTGAAATCAAGAAATGGCGCTCTGCTCTTGGAACGCTAAAACCTTATATGGTTAAAATACCATTTGCTGATAAAATAAACTTCCCTTGTTCTGATATACGGGCTCGGAGGGATCATCAGAGGTTTCAGGGTCTAATCATGGCTTCGGCTTTGTTGCACCAAAACCAAAGACCTAGAGACGAAAAAGAAGGAATTCTCTTTGCTATGCCTCAGGATTATGATGTTGCTGTTAAGGCAACATCTGAGGCATTAAATACAACATTACTAGGTCTAACATCAGACGCCAAAGAATTTTTAGATTTACATAAAAATAGTGATCTAAAAAATCAACCATTTAATGTCAAAACTGCGTCTAAGCTCTGGAAATTTGGCAGTAACAAAACATACAAAGTTTTGGAAAGTCTGTATGAAGCAGGATACGCAAATAGAGAAAAAGACGGACGAAACAACATTTACGAAATAACAAGCTCTAAACTTTTACCAACTCTTCCAAAGAGTTTAGATGACTTGGTTAAGCCAGAGGACTTCTTAGAATACTTGAATGGCATCTTTTCCCACTCTTACGGTGACGGTGGAGAGCAAAAAAACAGAATTTTACAAAGTTATGAAGATGTTAAAAAATACTTCCCACCGCCACCAGAAAAACGGGAAAAGGTCGAATCTGGGGCATCTCCTAACTCCGTTAGGTCAGAGGAGAATGGAGACCTCTTAATAAAAGATGATAAGAGTTTAGAAAGCTCAAAAGACAAACAAAAAAACACAACCCCAGACGTGCAAGTTCATGACCTCAGTAAGGATGATGAAACCGAGATAGAAAAAACACCAGCTCCAGATCAGGACACTATAATCAAACAACTAATGGCGAATTGGCTCGAAATCCAAGGCATGGAGCGGTGCAAAGAGGCTGATTATACTTATCTAACATCTAGGACAGCCAAGCAACTCAGTATCGAAAAAAGCAGAATAGCAGAGGCTTTAGATCATCTAATCCAAGAAGGCAGAATACCCATCCGAAAACCAACCGAGAACAGTAAACCAACATCAGAGGGGCACCTATGAACCCCGATAATCGTTGTCTCCTCTGCGGTTCTGACCTAGCAGATTATGACGGGACTATATGCGGTTCATGTGCGGATGCGATTCTCGGTGACGGTCACGGTCACAAACAAAAATCGGAGGTAAACCATGATGATGGACAGCACCACAGCTAGGCGCTTGTCCAAGGTATGGCGACTGCTAAGGGGCTTCACCTTCTCCTCAAATGTATCGCCATGCCATCACAGTAATGGCCTCGCTGAGAGGCAATTACAAAAAACAAAAAGGAGATGATAAAATTGAAAAGTAAAAACAAAGAAAAAAAGGAAAAGACCAGTCACAAACGGCTATCGATTAAACTCGGTGCAATGGTTCTATTGTTCGTTTCGGTGTCGATAATACTCATTTGTTTGTGCCCCCCCGACTGGGTCGAAGGGGCAGGTGCCACGGAAGCACCGTTTACGGTTACATTGCCAGAGACTAAAAACGTATCGGCAACGCCTGAGAACAACATCGACAATCCAACAACAAAAGCTGACAATGAAACGTCAAGTGATTTGAGGTTTAGAATAGATGCAATTCTATTGACAAATGCCCAATACGATACGGGACATTTAAACGTTGAACAGGGTGGGAAATCCGTTGATTTTAAACTCTATCCGCCTTGTGGTGTTGATTTCTTAAATCAGTCTTTCGATGAGAGCAAAGCCGAAATTATATGCATATTCTACAACGACGCAGATGTCCATTGTTGGTACGGCAACGTGCAAGTAAGCGGGGGTGTGTGTTAAGAATGAATACAGAAAAATTCCTAAACGATGTCAGAAATGCCAAGTTTGACTTAGATATACACACCGGTAAAAATGGAGAGAGACAAAACATCAAAGACCGTAAACGGATTGCCATCCATATCACAGAACTTGCTATATCCAACGGTCTTGACGTCCAGATAGAATGTGTCTTTTTCGAAGCTCGTTTGTATGATCTCTTGAAGGATACAAACTTAAAATGCGATCCGATCAGCCATGAACTAAAACCAAAAGAACAGCGATTTAACGATCCTCTCAAGTTACACGCTGATAATTGGAACACATTTATGTCTATAGATTTTAAGCCGAGCTACCGATACGATGCGTTACTCATGGCAGTGATAGATGAATTAACCTATGAAGATGCAGAGGAGGTGAAAAACATTGAAGAATCAGAACATGGCGGAAGTGTTCCGCCTAGTGTTGCCATCCAATGGTTTTATTGAAGTCAGTAAATTGGCAGTGTATCTAGGCTGTTCTGTCAATAGCATAAAGGCTAGTGTCAAGCGAGAACACATCCCAGTTATAAAGCTGGGCTTGAAATGGTTAATCTGTTTAGATGATCTGAGAGACAAAATGTCAAAAGTGGGTTAGACTCAAAAATAGAAATAGGCTATCTAATCACAAACCACAAACAAACACAAATAAACAGGGTCTAAATGCAAGGGTTCTCTGAAACAGATAGTTAGGTAGCTTATTTTGAGATTTTTGAAGTAAAAAAACAAAGATTTAATCCCAACATTTAGGAAATGTCCAACAATAATAATACATTACGTAGTAATAAGGTAAATCTAATTTATTATAATAAGGTAGGATTGGCAAAAGATGATATTTGTTAATTTGTGATGCTTTTTTAGCAGGTCCTGCTAATTATTTTTGATGTTTTAATCTAATTTTTTGAGGTATTTACTTGATATTGGTTAATCCAATAGATAAGGAAGGTTAAGCTCGGAGTGTTTACATGGATAATGATACATGTATCACATGTATAAGGAAGGCGAAAGGTAGTTTTTGAGTTGATCTTAATATATCATAGAACATCGAAATTTAATGTCAAAAATTATGGTGTTATTTATTGGCCTTCTTATCGCCAAAAATACTTTTATTCTTAAGAATAATAGTAAGGACTCATAGAAATAAAATAACAACACAATAATAAATTAAATTTTATGATGTGAAAAATCGGCTTATCGGTTTCGGTGTTTAGCTCCAAATAATACTTTATTCTTTAGAATAATATTAAGGAGTGCGAATTAAAAAATAATATATGATTAATAAATCAAAAAGAATGATGTAAAAAGTCATATTTTTGAGCTGAGATTCTTATCGCAAAAAATACTATTATTCATAGAATAATTATAAAGGAGTCGTTGCGGGTGTGTGTAGATATATTAAATTATGTATCCATAGATATAAAGTGAAGATTTACTTAATATTAAGCAAAGGTGGAAAAATAGCAGATTATTTCTCCGATATTTCTCCGACAATAATACCCGA
Source organism: uncultured Methanocellaceae archaeon (assembly GCA_964482255.1). GTDB lineage: Archaea > Halobacteriota > UBA148 > UBA148 > UBA148 > UBA148. Next base: position 2,655 of record CAYZWV010000042.1, on the reverse strand, counting down.
GGTATATATTACGCTTTTTAAATTGCTGTCGGAGGCGAGTATATAAAGGAACGTTAGCAGAAATTAACAATTTATCCTCCAACATTCCTCCGACAATTATCGGACAATTTCACCCGAGGTATATATTACGCTTTTTAAATTGTCGGCTGAAACTGAGTATATAAAGACCTGTCACCAAAAATCGAAAAATCTTTGCAGCATGTGCTGCAATCTTTGAGGCGGATCCACCACCGAAAAAACGGCCTCACAGAATCGATTATAAGCGATTTGGAGAGGACTGCCCGATATAAACACTGCCTCTCTCTCGGATAAACGCCATAGAACGCAATTCTGAGGTTAGTTATTCCAATAGTGTCGCTGGGGTAGATGGTCAAAAGGGATTTATGAGTTACTTTTATCCTCTTTTTGTTTTTCCTCTTCCTCAAGTTTGGATATTTTATCTCTGATATTTTTTGCACAACGCACCCAATGTCCCTGCGAAATAACCCACAAGGGGATGAGAGCCAGAACGGAAATAAGACTAATGGGATTCACACTCTCGGGATTGGAGATGGACACAGCAAAATATCCGACCAAAACTGTAAATATTATCCAAGAAAAAGTGTGTATAGAAGTCATCAACTCTTGGTGTTTAAGCTCCAATGCCCTTATACTCTTCTCCTCTTTTATTTCCTCTTCCTCAAGTTTGAATATTTTATCTCTGATTTTTTTTGCATTAACTATACAAAATAAAACGAAAATAACCCAACTAACAATTCTCTTCTCCTCTTTTTTGTCCATCGTATAATCAATAACAGGACTACTATAAAAATATTGAGAGGTTCATCTGTTTCGTTTGTTTCAGTTACGTCCAAGATGTCCAACTAAAAATCTAATCTTTTGCGGGCACAAGCGAGAAAAGATAAAACCTGATGAAAAATCTCGTCTAATCCCGCCTATGCCTTTCGCAGATGTTTGGATTAATCATCCGCTTCTATGCTTATTTCACTCATAACCAGATAAGATTTGTTGTGCTTTCATTAGTTCCGAAAATTAAAATCCAGCAACTAAAAGTACGAATCCAATAGTTAGAAGTGTCAAACCCACTCCAGTGAATTTCTCAAAAGGTTTGGAAAAATGTTTTTCTTTAATTGTATATTTTATCTCTCTGGGTTCGTGGTCAGTACTAGTAAAATGAACATCATATGTACCAAATGTAAATGTATCAGCAACTCTGCCACTTTTACCTGTCACTTTATGGTATATCAGCAGATGATGATGCCCCACATTCATGGGCATGAAATCTAAAATTTCTGCCACAACGTCTCGTCCGTTTATCTCTTCAAAAAATACTTCTATCCTGGTACGGGGAAAATGCAGAGGGATAATTACTCCAGCATATGGATGACCCTCGACATTCTTATCTTGAGTTTTGGCTACTCCCTCAATACCTTCTACATCTCTCTCTTTTTCGTACGTATAGCAGACTATTGTAAATATGGCACTGGCTATGATGACAATTACGCCAACTATTGAGATCTGGCTTAATGTTAAGAAAATGTCACTTATGTGCATCATACCACGCTTTATCCATGTTCAACACATACTCCCCTATTTACCCACTTCTAATCGTCCATTATCTTCTATCCATTAATATATTGTTGTAAAAACATTGCCCCATCCAAAAAGATAGGCGCCAAAAAACGCAAATGTGAAGGGAGTTATTCCAAGAGTTGGGTGGTGGTAGATGGTTTGAACATATTTTTAATGAAACAATAGTTCATGTTTATCCAATTAATAATGATCAATTCAGGCAAATGTATCCCAGTAAAGAAACGCTAGTATCATAACAATTATAATTACCGCACAAGCAAGTCTTTCACTCAGTGTAATTAAACCAACTACAATGACTGTCAATGAAACACCTAAACTAGCATATATTCTTAAAACCTGTTTCCATTGAAAGTTCAATTCTATTAGCTGATACTGTATTCCAACAGAATCATCCAGAATGCCGCCGCCATAAAGCGTTGTTTGTTGTGTAACTATGTATGATTTCAAAGGTATCAATGGAATTAGAAGAACAAACCACTTTGTCGCAATATACGGGTGGAACTCTTTATCTGAATATAAACCATATTTTTCTAATTCTTTTTCAGATAGTTTTGTGTGCCCTAGTAAGGTTGTTCCGAATAGATTAGTCATTTCCATTTTTATACCTTTATAACTGTTTCATTAATTCTTATATCTTTATAACTTTTTACATTAGAAGCAATGGCTTTTAATGTAAAAACGTGAGGCAGAGTTATCACAAATAAAATTATAGCGAACATTTTATGTGCCTAACATTCAACATAAAGCTTTCAAGCCTCAGATATCTCGATTGTTCTCTTTTTTACAATCGCTTTATCCAATCATTTTACCCCAATCTAATCGCAGGAATCCAGTCATCGTAGGTGACACCGTTTACATCGGTGAACTCTGTGCAGGTAATCGTTCCTCCTGTCACTTCCATGCTGGTCGCATGTATTATCTGCGGATAGGAGCCTGTTATGATCATGTAGTTGTAGGTCTCACCCGCTCTTAATATGAAAGGTTCGTCAAAGGTTATGTTATGGTAGTCTCCGCTGTAACCGCTCCAGGTTGCAGTCGTATTCCATGTCGAATTCCATATTT
>CAYZWV010000041.1:0-11310 GCA_964482255.1 uncultured Methanocellaceae archaeon | reverse complement strand
CAGTACAACGGCAGAAATGCCAGCTTTGGCTGCATAGATTGCCATGGATGCAGAAGTATTACCAGTGGATGCACATGCTACTGTCTTCATACCAAGCTCAAGTGCTTTTGACACGCCAACTGTCATTCCCCTATCCTTGAACGAGCCAGTTGGATTTAGACCCTCATGTTTGACGTATAATTCATGAATGCCAATTTTTTCCGCAAGCCTGTCGCATTTGTAAAGTGGAGTTCCCCCCTCTTTTATGGTTATGGGCTCCATCTTGACAGGTAGAAGCGAGGCATATTTCCATACGGATGGCGGTTGATTTAGCTTTTGAAAACTAAGGTCGACTTTCGAATAATCGTAGATGACATCCAGAAGTCCCCCACATCTCTGGCATGTGTAGATTATCTCTGTGTCCGGATATTGGGCTTTACACTTGATGCATTCTAGTAACATCTTAAATTTCACCTGAGTTGTTTTTTAACCAATTCTCGACCTTTATTCAGGGATTGGTCCAACTTTTCCACGTCTGGACCGCCACCCTGTGCAAGTTTAGAACTTCCTCCCCCACTGCCGCCTATCTCTTTACACATCTCTTTTACGATAAAGTTAGCATGGATGCCTAGTCCTATCGCATCATTGCCTGAAGCATCACAGATATATGCTCTATTTGAATCAGAAGTTCCAAGAATTACAAAGATATCGGGACGTTTCTCTGTCAAATGCGATGCGACTTGCCTTAGTTCCTCAGCATCGGCACCTGAGAGATGCTCGGAAATTATGCTGATACCACCGCCAACCGACTCTGCATTCTTGATTAAATCTGACTCTCTGGACCTTGCCAATTCCTCTTTCAATCTGGCGTTCTCTTTTTGGAGTTCTTTCCACTCCTTGAAAAACTTATTGGCAGTCTTTGAAATATCATCTGGGGAGACCCCCCAAAGATCTGACAGCTCCCTTAGAATTGATGCTTGGCGCTGTATTTCTTTAATCGCACGCTCTCCAGAAACGTATTCCAATCGAACAACACCATCCTGTATTCTTTCTGAGTTTATTATCTTGATAAGACCCACTTGCGATGTACTTTTCACATAAGTACCTCCACAGGCTTCGACATCATATTTGCCGATGGCGACGATTCTCAATTTCTTCCCAGGAACGGCCCCACCCTGATATATTCTCATACCGTACTTGCTTTCGGCTTCATTCCTTGGCATTTCTTTGATTATAATTGGAACGTCTTCCATCACAACATCATTGGCTACTTGCTCTATTTCCTGGATTTGTTCGAAGCTCAATGATTTGTAGTGGGTGATGTCCAACCTGGCTTTTTCCAAGGTTTTTTCTGCACCTGCCTGCCATATGTGATCTCCCAGAACCTTCCTAGCAGCGTAATTAACAATATGGGTGGCAGTATGGTGCTCTGATAGGATTTTTCGTCTATCCCAATCTATTATTCCATGAACCTGATCTTTTTTGATGGGTTTTTCTAAAACATGTATGACAACTCCATTGTCCTTGATTACATCAAGAACTTTTACGCCGTCGATCGTTCCTGCATCATGTGCCTGTCCGCCACTTGTTGGGTAGAAAAGCGTTTGATCGAGCACTATCTTGGTCGGAGTAATTCTCTGCAGGACCTTTGCCTCAAATTCTCTCGAATCTGGCTCTTTACGGAAAAGCAACTTTGTCTTTGGTATTCTTTCGATGTCATGGCCAGATATTTCCCTTTTTTGTTCGGATTTTTCATGCAACATCTGGACCCTAAAATAAAAATCATCTGGTATTACAATAGAGGGATCAAACTCCTTTAGGATATTGGGGGTTATCCCCTGGGAATCATATAACTTAACCAATTTATCTATATCTAATTTCTCCTTTCTTTGGACCATCCTTTTTACTAGCTCCCTGCCTTTTCTAATGGTCTCATTATATCGCTTTTTCTCGATTTCCAGTATATCAAATAGGCTTCCATAGTCTCTGAGTTCCGTAAACCAATCCCCAAACTCCATGATATGAATTTTGAACAACTGCTCCAGTTCCACATCAAGTTCATACTCCTCAATTAGAGACCAACATCGCCTTAGGAGGTTTCTGAGATTGTACCCTCCACCTACATTGCTTGGCAGTGCGCCGTCGTGTATTGCAACCAAAAGCGTTCTGGTATGATCTGCCAAAGAGCATAATGCCCTTACTTTATATATCTCGGCCTTGAGTGTGGAAGGCTCAAAACCCACCTGTTTAGCTACAGCATTCCACGTAGAGCTTAAATCGTCGATTTCCTCCACGTTCAGCAGACCTGCATATCTGGCGAATTTATTCCACAACACTTTGTCAGGAAAGATGTCCGTCTGTTCATACAGGTGTCTCATAACATTGGGGAATACGGTGTCATAGGACATTGGCGTTCCCTGGGTAAACCATGACCATCTCTCCAGTCCAGCCCCCATATCGATGACTTTTGTGGATAGTTCCTTGTAACCACCGTCCGGCAACAATTGATACTGGATGTAAACTTGATTACCCAGCTCAAGACCCCGTGAGAAGAATTCCACACATGGACCAAAATTCCCTCCGCCTGCCCAGACCTCCTCTTGGAAAAAAAGTTCTTCGGAAGGAATTCCAAGCCCTTTTGTCAAAAACTCATGTATCTGGGTTATGCCTTCCTCTTTAAAATAGATGAATTTCTTCGGGGTGTTAAACACGTGCTGTCCGACCATTATAAAGCCAGTGTAATGTCTACCTGTGATTCCAACGCTGTCGATGTCAGGAAATCTGAGGCAAAATTGCGGCTCGAGAACGGCATCATCTGGCGGTGGTACTTCTCCAGAGACCACGTATGGCTGAAAGTCGTTGATGCCAGCGGTCACGAAATAGAGTTTATCGTACCACCTACACACAACTGGATATCTATCCAAAGGAACATATTCCCATTTCTTAAAAAAATCCACATATGTATCCCAGGCTTCTTTATAGCCGAGTTTTTTAGCGATACTCTGATTGATGAATCTATAGCCTCCACTACAAGCTGGTTCATCGCAGAAATCTCTTTGATGCACACTCCAGAAACCGCTACCGCACCTCTTGCATACACTCCTGGAAAACCCCAATGAGCGTAAAGCGTCAACTGGATAAAACTTCTCATAATTATTGAAGAAGTGGGGCTTCATTTGCTTTTTTATATCTTTGTCGTTCATATCTATCCTATCGCTCAAAACAAAGGACAATATGCGCTCATAGTCAAAAAAGTATTTGTCCTACGAGTAGATACCAATAGATGATGAAAAGGGTAATAATTGTCGGCGCGGGTCCAGCTGGATTGTTCGCAGCTCTAGAGCTGATGGATAAGGCAGAAGTGCTTGTCATAGATAAAGGGAAGAACATAGATGAGCGTTTCAATGATGTCCAAGGAGTAGGTGGCGCAGGCGGCATATCAGATGGTAAGCTGAACCTTCATCCAAAAATAGGTGGAGATTTGACAGAATTTGTTAGCGATAAAGAAGCCTATGACCTGATAGATCGCGTAGACGAGATTTTCGTAAAACATGGCGCTCCCGAGGAGGAGAAACTATCCGCTGATGATTTACTTCGACGTGCAGCCGCCTCTGGAATTGAATTCCTCCCCATCAAGCAAAGACACATAGGATCAGACAGATTACCTGCCTTGATCAACTCGATCAAAAGAGAACTGGAGAACGGTGGGGTAAAATTTCGTTTGCAAACTACCGTCGAAGACTTTCTCATCTCAGATGATGGAGTAAAAGGCGTCTTGACTGAAAAGGAAAAAATTAGATCTGATTATGTCATCTTGGCCCCTGGCAGGGCAGGTTCACCTTGGCTCAGTTCTGTGATAAAAAAGCACGGTATTCCCCTTAAACATATGCCCATAGATATAGGCGTACGTATGGAAGTGCCATCCAGCATATATGAAGACGTGGTAGAAATCAACTGGGATCCAAAATTTAGAATGCGGGTGCCAACACATGACGACTTTGTCAGGACTTTCTGCACCTCACCATATGGTTTTGTGGTAAAAGATGCCTATGGAAAGGCAGTTGGCGTTAATGGACACTCCATGAGACACAAAAGATCAAATAATACGAACTTTGCCTTTCTCGTAAAGATTGACCTGACAGAGCCCGTGGAAGATACAACTGCATATGGATATTCAATAGCAAAGCTAGCGACGACTATAGGGGGAGGCAATCCCATCATTCAGAGGCTTGGAGATCTAAGAAGGGGAAGAAGATCGACATGGAATAGGATTAAAAGAAGCTACGTTGCACCAACGCTGATAGAAGTCACACCAGGAGATATCTCCATGGCTTTACCTTACAGAATATTAATGGATATTATAGAGGGAATTGATATGCTCGATCATGTAGTACCAGGCGTAGCATCCGATTCCACATTGCTCTATGCGCCTGAGATTAAGTTTTCTGCTATGCGCATAATCACAAAAGAGAGTTTTGAGACACCTATCAAAGGATTATACACAGTAGGCGATGGAGCGGGGGTTAGCAGAGGTATTGTCAGTGCAGCAGCTACTGGATTGATAGCAGCTGAGCACTTAATTGCAAAGCTTTAACCGGCTTTAACCGAACAGGGCACTGAGACCTTCCATTCCCGATTCTTCAGATTCTTCCTTTTCTTCTTTCTTTTCTTCTGTTGCTGGTTCTGCTTCTTCGGATGTTGTAGCGGCTGGAGCTTGCACAGGCATGAAAGACGCCTGAGAGATCGCCTCTTCTATATTAACCCCATCTAGAGCAGCTATAAGAGCCTTTACCCGCGATGTATCGGCATCTATTCCAGCTGCTTTCAGTACCGCATTCATATCTTTTTCCGTAATCTCTTTTCCAGAATTATGCAACAATAGGGCAGCATATACATATTCCATATCAAACACCTTTCTTTTCTATCAAATTAGATATTGAAGTCACTTGTGCGTACGCTCTATAAATAATACTTTCCATTACATCTGGCTCAAAGATCGCTGCTTCTATAGCAAGATTTCTTGAACCAGTACATGCTTTAGATAACAACACATGAATAGTATCTTTGCTTGGATATTCTACGCTGATCGCCAAGTTAAAAGCATTTTGTGCTGCTGCTGTGAAATCTGAAAAGTATTTTGACTCATCAATTGCAAGCTCTTCGTAGAGGATGCCATCCCCATAGGCGGCACGCATATCCAACCCAACTTCCATCGGGTATATCTCCAATCGTCTGAGCATTTCCGCTAATGTGGAGGAAATGGCATCACCTTTTTTAGCCACGGTTTTTGTTTCCCTGATTACCACTCTTCCGCCCTCAATAGCAGCGGATATGCCAGCATTTTGAAGCTCACCCACGATTGGACCTGGTTTAAAAGATGTTGGTCCTTTCTCGATGATGACGTCTTTGGAAAGGATGTCCCCCGGCTTTGCTGGCGCCGGTAACTTACTCTTTTCGATCAGCCTATATAACTTGAAGGGGTCCGTCTCAGAGAAAATGAGTGCCGTCTGATCTTCAATGAAATTGACCATAGGGTGAATTTTTTCATCAGACTCTTCCAGAGCACGTTTGATAAGCCTATTTCTCGACATTTTCAGGAGGGCTTTTCCAAGTAGATCTCTTCTCATGGACTGCAATTGTTTGGCTGGCATCCCCCTCATACCAACTATTCCTATCACAGAGTTGGCTTGGACTTTTTGCTTGATATCCTCGACCTCATCTTTCTTCCATTCTTTCATTCAAAGCACCCTTATAGAAGGCCCCATGGTAGTTTTCACATATATCGAATGAATTTTATGTTTTTCTACCTTTGTCTCAAGTCTTTTGATGATCACTTCAATGTTCGCTGTAATTTCCTCAGGAGTCATGGTCTCACACCCAACGACCGTGTGGAATGTAATTTTATCTTTAGACCTTAGCTTGACCGTCTTTCTCAACCTTTCTATGGGTTTAGATATATCTGCACCCGGCGGGATCGGGCTTGGCATATTTCCCCTAGGTCCAAGCACTGTGCCCAAGTTTTTACCGATTGATGGCATCAAAGAGGCTTCTGCAATAAAGAAATCATGTTCATTGGCAAGGGTCTTGGCCCTTTTTTTGTTCTCTCCGAGCACATCGATTTGTTCCGGAGGGATTATTAGATCTGCACCCGCTTTTTCCGCATTAACTGCAAGTTCGCCTGACGCAAAAACTGCAACCTTCACGGGCTTGCCCAAACCATTTGGGAGGATGATTTCCTCATCAATCCTGTTTTGAGTATGGCTCATGTCAATATTTCGCAAGTTAATCGCCAGATCGATGCTCTCGGTAAAATTTCGTTTAACTGGCCTCTCTAGGGCTTTTTTAACAGCTTTTAATGTTTCTCTCTGCGCCATTTAATCCCTCCGTAGTGCATGCGACCGATCGGTCTACTACGGTTTTGGGTTTCCAAGTTATCCAAACCTATACTTTAATCTATCGGTGCATGATGCTAGTAATCTTTCTAACAGATTATTATTTCTAACCTTTTTGATTTCCATTGATCAATGTTCTTGGACATCTGATGATGATCTTAGAACTCTTTGTTAAAAAAAGAAAAGATAAAAGAACTAAGATTCTTCTGGCTGTGATTGAAGTATAGGGGAGAGAGAAAAAGATAATAAAACTTTAATCCATAAGATTGTCATCATGCTTTCCTTGGTCAATATCTTGGATGACTTCTTTTGTTGTTTTACCTTCAATAGTGACTCCCATAGACATGCACGTTCCGAGAACTTCCTTAAAAGCATTTTTCAAGCTAAGCGATAGCATAGAATCTTTCTTCATCTTGGCGATGCGCATCACCTGCTCAAAAGACAAGTTACCCACAAAATCCGTTCCCGGCGTAGATGAGCCTTTTTCGATGGAAAGTTCTTGCATGATTAAAGTCGATGTGGGCGGTGTTCCCACCTCTATGGACACGTTCTTTTCATTATCTATGAATAACTTGACAGGAACTTGCATTCCATTGAATTCCTTCGTTTTTTCGTTGATCTCATCGACCACTTGTTTGATATTTATTCCAAGCGGACCCAATGACGGTCCGAGCGGAGGGCCTGGATTTGCATTTCCTCCTGGAACTAGAACTTCTATGACCTCTACCATTTTATTCCTCTTCTTCCTTGCTTAGCACTCTTACATGGTCTCCCCTTACAGTAACGGGAATAGGAACCATCGCTTCGAACAACTCAACTGTGATCTCTTCCCTAGTCTCATCCACTCTTTTAACCCTGGCTTTTTCGCCTTTAAAGGGTCCTGCAATCAACTCGACGATGCTGCCCTCGGATATTCCAGTAACAGTCGGCTTAGGTGTCAAGAAATGTTCTACCTCTGCCAATGTGGTGCTTCCTTTAACCATTCCCTTGGCGTGTGGAATGCCTTTAATAGCCTGATCTACGATCTCAGGAGCTGATGACTCAACTAATACATAGCCTTTCAGCTCATCCGGAACTAAAACCGCTCTGATATCATAGCCCTCTTTTTTGACAGTTTGCTCGAGTAAGTTCGCAACAGGTCTTTCTTGATTCGCAGTAGTTTTGATCACATAGATAGCTGTTCCATTTGTCAATGTAATACCACCTTATTTACCTATAAATAAAAGCGGCACGCTAGTCATTAAAAGGTAAATCAAAAAACCTATCAAACCTATCAGTAGGATGCCTGCACCTGCAATCTTTGTAATCATGGTGAACTCTTCCCTACTTGGTCTTCTCGTTAGCTTAAGAATTCTTGCGTACTCACTGAGTTTATTTGACTTATCCAATATTTACTCACCTTAAGAAGTCTATACCAAATTTATGCACAGTCCCTCTTGTAGCCTCTGGTTTTCCATAGATTTGAGGAGACTTTACCCCAGTGACGATAAGCATTGTCCTAACGGTACGCTCCAGCTCTGGGTCGACTTGCGCTCCCCAAATTAGTCTTGCGCTTGGATCAACGCGTCGATAAACTTCCTCTAAAGCACCCTCTGCCTCTGAAACTGACATATCTGGTCCACCAGTAACGTTAACCAACGCTGCATTTGCACCAGAGATGTCTATATCCAATAGAGGAGACTTCAGTGCTTTTCTTACAGATTCAGCTGCCCTATCTTCACCTTCTGCTTCTCCTAAGCCGATCATCGCCACACCACCGTTCTCCATCACTGTTCGAACGTCTGCAAAGTCAAGGTTAACTATGCCAGGCTTGGTGATAAGTTCTGTGATCCCCTGGACAGCCCGCATAAGCACCTCATCAGCTACTTTAAATGCAGCCTGCAATGGCAATCTTGGCACGATCTCTAGTAATTTATCATTTGGTACAACTATCACGGTATCTGCAATATCCCTCAAGCGATCCAGGCCTGCTTCAGCATTTGTCTTTCTAACCATACCCTCTACCATAAATGGAAGGGTGACGATGGCAATCGTTAATGCGCCCTCATCTTTTGCCGCTTCAGCTACTATGGGTGATGAGCCGGTACCAGTGCCTCCACCAAGACCGCATGTGACGAATACCACGTCGGCGCCGTCTACGCATGCTCGAATCTCTTCTTCGCTTTCCATCGCAGCTTCTTCGCCTATTTGGGGAACGCTACCAGCGCCAAGTCCCTTGTTTCTCTTGCTCCCTATCAAGAGTTTTTTATTGGCAACGATATTAAGCAAATGTTGGGCATCTGTGTTCAAAGCAATCAATTCTGATCCCTTGATTCCCCCTTCAACCATTCGTTGGATTGTATTGGACCCAGCACCACCACATCCTATAACAACGATGTTGGTCTTAAGACCCTTCAATAGTTTCTCAAGCTCCTCATCGGTCTGAGGATTGCGCTTAACTTGATTTTCCTTTTCGGATCTTGTAATCGCCTCCTCTATGATAGATTTCATTTTAATTCTCCTCCATTAACTCATAGCTTACAAGGATTTATATGTTTTTATTATCATTCTCCTTAATATCGCTTTCCTTAAGCACCGTACAATTAAGTTTGTGTATGATATGACATAAGCGATCACGTTGATGAGCACTTATTCTAGGATCAAAATATGCAAGATTTGTGCCTGATTTTTCAAATGCTTGCTTGAGCATGAATTCATCCACCTGGTCCAACGCATGGTCAGAAAATATATGTCCAAATGCTATATCTGAATTAAAGATCAATTTCGTCAGCCTACGTGCATAATGAGATCCACCAATACCTATTGCTACTCTGCCTGATATAACTTTTAATGCAAGGATGGCATTTGCGATGATCCTTGCCGGAGCTTCAAGGCACCATTGATTTTTTGTGCTTCCGATTTCAACATACAAGGAGGGCGTATTCAAAGAAGAAGGTCCATGATGAGTTGCTTCCATCATAACCTCACCATAGAAAGATTTTAATGATAATAAAAGAGCTCTGGCTGCATGAGGAGCGGCTACGGCCAATTCTCTTGGCCTTCCCCCAAATTTCGCCTCAGAAACGTTTCCAGTGAAGTGTACTGTTAGAATGGAACGTTCATCCTTGCCCTCATGTCTAGATATAAAAATCAGCAAATCTGATTTGACCCCATAAACTTCCATTTTTTTATCGATTCCATCTTGGCAAAGATGAGATTCGTCGATTTCAATAAGCCTGAAATTATTATACTTATATCCTTTATCAACCGGTTTCCATATTACGGCTTCCATCAGCTTGTTTTGGATATTTAAGCTGGCTGGATCTTTCGAGGAGGAAACGATAGTGATATTCATTTAGATGCCTAAGATGTTAAATTCTTTTTCAGTCCAATCGTATATTTCAAAGCGAATGGGGTGATGATGACCGACACTACGACCATCAAAACTATTGCTGAAAACACATCTGGTCCGATGATTCCCATGCTTTGAGCTATGGATATGACGACCAATTCAACGCCAACCCTTGGCATACCACCCACGCCATAGATAAGGCTATCATAAGAATCCAAACCAATGAGCTTGCACCCTATGAATCCACCAATCACCTTTCCTGCCAATGCGAGGATTATGAGAAGGGCAGCGAATAAGCCTGCAGTACTTATTGCACTCGGATCAACGGATAAGCCTATGAAAGCGAAGAAAATGGGGACGAATACACCATACGAAAGACCGCTAACCTTGTCTTGCACATCTTTGATCTTTGCGATCGGAATGGTGGAAACGATCGTTCCTCCAATAAAGGCCCCTACGACGGCATTTAGACCACATTTTTCTGCTAAGAAGGCAGAAAACAGTGCTACAACAATCACTCCAGTAAAGATCGCTTCTTCTACATGCATCTTCTGTATATATTCAAAGAGTTTTGGGAAAATGCGGAGCCCCAAGATGACCATTATGAGTATGAAGGCGACTAACTTGCCCCCCATGATCAAAAGTTGACTGAGCACCAACCCATGGTATAATGATATTTGTATAACCACTGCCAGCAGGAAGAGGGCCATAATATCATCTAATACTGAAGTATTTAGTCTGATTGAGCCAATTTTGGTCGACAGATAATCAAGATCTATTAACGTCCGGACGGTCATACCAATGCTTGTTGGTGCCAATGCAACCCCTATGAAAAGAGACTCTAAGAGCGAAAAATTGAACATATTACCCAGCAGAAACCCGAAAATGACAGGAACTGCAACCTCAAAAGTGGTTGGCAAAAGCGATTGATTGAACGTCGCCCGCAGCTCGCGAAGGTTTGTTTCCTTATATCCAGCCGTGAACAAGAAGAAGATTGCACCCAACCCAGATAAGAATTTAAGGATCTCGTCCTCTGGGCTGACGAGGAGAAAAGAAACCAATAATAGACCTGCCGAGATTTCACCCAAGACGCTCGGAAAGCCAACTCGCTCAAAGAATTCTCCAAACGCCTTTGCCAAAAATAAGATTAAAATGACCTGGAGAAGTATATGCATTTTCAATACCTTTCCCTATAAATCTCATTGATGATATCCCTCTTTGAGAGAATGCCTACGAGTTTTTTTTCAACGACAACGCACATTCTATTGATGGAATGTTTTATCATTAAAGCAGCAGCCTCCTCTAGGCTGGCATTTGGAGAGATAGTTATCGGGTGATGGTTCATGATACCTTTAGCATCTTCACCCAGAAACATAGTTATTGACCGAGCGAGCATCGCTGACGGCACACTCCCTATCAAGAGAGACTGTAAGACTATATCCTCATTGACCACTCCCACCAACTCTCCTTCAGGTGTGACGACTGGATAGCTATGATAGTGATATTTCTTGAACAACTCCAGCAAATCCTGTAGAGTGTCATTTTCCTTGACGGTCACGACATCCTTGGTCATTATATCCTTTACATTGGTGCCGATTTCCTCTTCTG
>CAYZWV010000040.1:0-11715 GCA_964482255.1 uncultured Methanocellaceae archaeon | reverse complement strand
ACAGGTGGAGGAGTGGGTGTTGGGGTTGGTGTTGGGGGTGGTGGTGGAGTGGGAGGTGGTGTAGGAGTGGGAGTTGGTGTAGGAGTGGGTCTGGGAGTTGGTGTAGGAGTGGGTCTGGGAGTTGGTGTTGACTCCTCAGGAGATATACATCCTGAAGTACCAATAGCGGCTATAGCTCCGGCAATTGCGAGAGACTTGAGGAACTTTCGCCGCCCCATTTTTATAGGTTCTTCCATGGTAAAATCCTCTATGGTATAACGTTCTTTATATATTACAACACTAATAAAGCTTTCACTTTTCACGCGTGTTGAATATTTATCTTTATCAAACTAAAATTCCATTATTAGTCCCAGTAATCGACTCTCCAAACTCCACAATTCACTTACCAAAATTCACTTACCACTCTTTTCATTGAATTCTAAGATCACATTATGATTCCTGTATATGAGATCCAAATTTAATAGGATCACGTGTGGGTTGCCGTCGCAAAATTCCTATTTCAGCGATTTAGAGTCTAGTTTTGGATTTTACTATTTTGCACATATATTTTTTATTGCTTGAGGCATTATTTCGAGTAGAGATTATAGATACAAATCTCATCTAAGCTAAGGCATCAAAAACATAAATCAATCGCCACAATTTATATGTTTATTTTTAATCAGACCTTACAAAAATCTCTTAACCTCTTGATTGCATAGTACCTGTCCTTATTGTCCAATTTAGCACCTTCTATTGCATCTGCCAGCGTCTGAATTGAAGTATCATAAACCCCTCTATCAACTGGATAGGGGAAACCATCTTTGCCCCCATGAGCGAAACTATACTTTACAGGGTCCTTCCAGCTTGGGTATGTGCCATACACCAGGTCAGAGATTAGAGCTAGAGCTCTTATTTTCTTTGGCCCCATGCCCTTTAGATAAACCAGTTCTTCATAGTTTTCCGGCTGTATTTCGTATGCTTTCTGGAGAACCTCCATCTCACGTTTGCTAAGATCTATATCCAGTATTGGATGATGATTCGGCATTGATAGTTCTGCAAATTCTTTTAGCTGCTTCTGCTTTGATGGTTGTAGGTATTTCACCAAGTTCCTAGGATCGTCCCTGATCAGATCAAGGCTGACTTCTCTCGTATCTCTACTATCTACAGAAGTTAGATCCAGGACTGACTTTTCCTTCCTATCACCGCAAATCCCAACATGTGGCTCTTCCACAAAACTCTCAACTGAGTCGGAAAGCCAGTGATATCGTCTTGCATATGACTCGCTCATACCCTGTTGTATTACCACCCAGTCTCCCCTCTCCGTAAAAATAAAGCAATGGTGATATAACTGATATCCGTCTTGGACACAGTTATTGTCGACCTTGGCTGACATCTTGCTAGAGTACTTTAGTCTCTCGATCTCGCTTGTGGATAAAGTAAACAAATCTGCTGTCTCCTCGATTTCAGCAAGTGTCCTCCTCGATGTTCTGCCCTTTCCGCCAGCAACCTTCAAACCATATTCCTCTGGGTCAATCGCTACCTTGAGAGCACCACATGCCGTGGTTGTAGTACCTGAAGAATGCCAATCAAATCCCAGAACGCAAGAAAATGCCTGAAACCAATATGGATCTGAAATTCTTCTTAAAAATTCCTCCTGACCATATTCGTAGACGAGAACTTCGGTAATACCGCCAGCCAGTTTTACCATTCTGTCGAATAACCATCTTGGTGCTTTTCCTCCATGCAATGGGAGATTGACGATACCTGTACGCTTCATTTACTCACGATTTTATTGGACTAAATCAACGATAAACTTTGCCAGTTCTATGCTTCTCTCCAAAGAGCTCATCATTGTATCCGTCTTCAAAACACTAACGTCTGGAAGAACACAATCATCTCTATGGTCAACCACCAGCACATCTAGGAAATCTGCATAGCATTGTGCGACACCAGCAGAGGATACATCATAACCCATTGCATTCATTAGCTTTGCAGCAGGACCGCCCACTGGCTTACCCCCAACGATGGGAGATATGGCGATAACCTTCTTTTTTTGTAGCATTGATCTGATGCCTTTCAATCCCAAGATTGGTCCAATACTGGTGATTGGATTGGACGGACCGATGATAACTGAATCCTCAAATTTTAGCGCATTCATTACCTCTGGCGTCGGTTCGGCTTTATCAAGACCTTCAAATATGACATCTAAAACTTTTGGTTTTCCTTTGTTTTTGATACAGAAATCTTGAAAATGCATCCTTCCTCCTGGTGTAAGAATCATAGTAGCCACAGGGTCGTCGCTCATCGGCAATACCTTAGCATAGACTCCAAAAGAAGCCCTTAACTCTTCTATAGATTGAGTCAGTGTGAAGCCATCTCGGATTATCTCAGAACGGAAGACGTGAGTCGCTCTGTCTTTTTCTCCTAACACCATCGGCTCCAGATATCCCAATTGCTTCAGAATTTTGTGGGTGAAGAATGTATCGCCCTTGATGCCCCACCACTTGTCACCGTCGATTAGGTCTGTGAAAGTATATAAGACTGTATCGATATCTGGACAAACTAGGTTGCCTGAAACCCACCTGTCTTCGGCAGTATTCACGATCACAGATATGTTCTCTTCGGGGACTATCCTTTTTAAGCCGCGCAATAATTTTGGAGTTCCAGTTCCGCCAGATAGGATTATCATGATTTTATTTAGATTGATATCACTTTACCTATAAAAATTTCTTAAATTCCCCAACCGAAATTTCAACAGTTAGAAGTTGGAATCAAAGAATTTCATCGCTCAGAAAAACGAGTTGTTATGCAAGATAATCGCTCACAACATCGTGGTCGTGATACATGAGATGCATGAGTTAGGGATAACCCCTAACTTTAATTTTTAGTTTTAGGATCATAACTATTGCAAGCACGACACTTAATATCCCGATCATAATCGAGCTTTATTTAATATTCCCTTGATATTTTACTGAGATTTATAATATTCCACTTCTCGTTATGTTTTAGATGTACCACAAAGGTATCTTCAGTTAGCCCAAACAATCTTTTATCTTTTACTATTTTAGGGTTGCATGGTTCGAATTCGTCAGTTCTCAATTCAGATATATTTTTGACAACACGAAGTGAAACAGGGGGCTTAACTACAATCTTAGGTTTAATTTCAGGTTCAAGTGTTTTCACTTAGCTGCCCCTCATATATTTGAAGTGTTCCCCTCTTAGGTCGACAAATGAAATATTTACCGCCTAGGTAAGAGATGGGGTAAAAAACTCCTATATCTAGGTCACTTGCATCTATATCTAGTTCAGCTCCTTCAATAACAATCGTATCTCTGGGTATTTTTAATCTAGGGGTTGAAATCTCTTCAATTTCTTTATCTGTTAGATTAAAAGTAAAAGACCCAAGACGCCTAATCGTCTCAACTGTAGGAGAGCTTTCGAGATGTTCTAGTGCTAAATTTACGTTTGCGTCTGCTTGGGTACCCTCAAAGTCTGCATAGAATATGTGGCCTCCTAAACTCCCTCTAGAGGGCATTGAAACAATTTTTGTAAGATTAATATCTTGTTCTTTAAATTCTTCTAGAATGTCGTAAAGCACTCCAGGTCTGTCTTCGTGAGGATAAACTATAATAGATGTTTTAGTTGAACCGTTGGTAGTCGGGGGGATTTGAGGACTTGCAGCGATGGCAAAGAACCTAGTAGTGTTGCTTCCATAATCATGAATGTCCCTTTCTAATATATTCAATCCATAAATTTCAGCAACCCGCTCATCGGCGATTGCCCCAAAAGTAGGATCCTTAGAAGCCATCTTTGCGGCCTCTGCTGTACTCAAAGTTTGTTTTCGGGTTAGGTTGGGGAATTTAGTATCTAAGTATTTTCTACAATGCCTTAGAGCTTGTGGGTGTGAGCCGATTACTACAAGGTCCTCTATCTTTCCTGTTCCAAGTAAGCAATGTCTCACCTCAAGATGAAACTCTTTTGTGATGAATACGTCATTGAATCTGAAAAGATCAAGAGCTCCTCTAACGTCTCCTTCAACGTTGTCCTCAATAGGAACTACGCCATAATCTACTTCCCCATTTGTTACCAAATCAAATATAGTGGATATCTCTGGGGTTAAAGAAATTTTAGCGTCTTCATAATTTTCACGTGCAACTCTCTCAGAAAAAGTGCCCTCAGGACCTAAAGTGGCGACTTTAACTTTTATCATGTCCTCACCTCTTAACATAATACTCTTTACACTATTTATAATATATGCTTACACTAAACAAGAACGGAGATATATAAAACTTTTTGTTTTATCTGGAATTCTGCACAAAAACTCTCAATTCTGCACAAAAATTCTCCAAAAATAGCCCTTTTTTGTGCAAAGCTAGTCTAAAGCAAACCTTTAAAGAATGTTTGTTACAAAGTAAAAAAAAGGTTAATGGAAAAAACGCAATTTTTTCCTTTGATAGGAGAAGATTTGAAGAGTGAAAATAGTCTACTGCGGGGCCCGTGGTCTAGTTGGTTATGACGTCGCCTTCACATGGCGAAGATCGTGCGTTCGAATCGCATCGGGCCCACCTACTTTTCATAAGACAGATCATAAGGGAGTGAAAAAATGGAAAAAAGTTCTGGAAATATAAAAGTCAAACATCTAGTGATGGCCTTCATAATTGGAGCTGCACTCGTTTTGCTATTATTGGCTGCTACAGAAACTATAAGAGATATGGGAATTGTCAGAGAGGAGGTGGCTGTGATCTACGTCCAAGGAGAGATGGTCACTGGGAATATACCAAACGAGATAGGATATGCTACATCAGAGAGCATCTGCCAAAATATCCGAGATGCCACTGAAGAGGCATCAATAAAAGCAATAGTATTAAGGGTTAACTCTCCTGGAGGTACGCCTGCTGCAGCACAAGAGATCGTAACTGAGATCAAGAATGCACAAGAAAATGGGAAACCAGTTGTCATATCAATGGGTGAGATAGCAACCTCTGCCGCATACTATATCTCGGCGCCAGCAGAACGAATTGTTGCGAATCCAGATACGATGACCGGAAGCATTGGTGTGATTTGGATCTTCACAAACATGTCAGGATACTATGGGGAAGAAGGAATCGACTTTGATGTTGTAAAATCAGGTGAATTCAAGGACATGGGCGCAGATTGGAGGGGCTTAACTGAAGAGGAGAGAGAGTACGCTGACCAAGTAATAATGGATTCATACGGGCGATTTGTAAAGGAGGTTGCCCAAGGCCGAAATATGCCTACAAACGAGGTTAGAAGATTGGCAGACGGCAGAATCTACCTTGGCACCTATGCAAAGGATATCGGATTAATTGATGAATTTGGCAACCTGCACGATGCGATAGATACCGCTGCAAAACTCGGTGGGATCAAAGGAACACCACAAGTAAGATACATGAACGATCCATCGCTATCAAACCTTTGGTTTGGTGCTAGTGATGACTATGATGCACAACATTATCTTAGATACTTGAAAGAAAATCGGTATGGACAATTGTTATCATAAATAAGAGATCGTTATCATAATGGATTCTTCATGTACTCGCGTAGCACAACAGTTGCATAGCATCCCTTGGGTAATGAAAATCTCAAGACGACTTTCGTGCAGCTTGAGTTGAGATCGGTATCAATCTCATGGGTTGGCTGGACAGAGAGAAGGATCTCTCGCCTTAGTCCGCTAGAGGCAAGCTCTGGCATTTTTGGAATGGTGAAATCATTCAGATCGATTAGCATTTCATCTATGACTGACTTTTCGATCTCTCCGGGTTCTCCTTTTGCAAGTTTTGACTCATATCCAACTATAGGAGCTGTTAAAAAAGCCCTTTTTCTACGGATCAAGTTATTTATTCCATCCACATTGTCTTCGTTTACAAACTGTATTCTGGAGACATCTGGCAATCCCGATTTGTTTACAAAGCAGACGATATCTCCGTCCATAGCGATACTGAACGGTAATCCCTTTTGCAATCTTCTACTAAGGATCTTGTTGAATATGTACGACTGATATGCATGGACGAACAGCTTTTTGAGACCTGGTGATAAAGTCCTGAAAGCACCGATATAGTCGCTTGGATTGGATGCCAAATGGTTCATCATCGCACGCTCATATCGGAGATGCCTCGGAAAAAGTTTCAATCCGCCTTTGAAGTCATGGGTTCTCCAGACATGTTCTCTTGCACTTCGAGTCTCTTCAGGCTCGCTGGGAAACGGTTTTGCCATATATATCAACGCAGCTCTCTCGAAGTCGCCCTTTATGATTGCATCTCCAACCAAATGAGTTATCGAACGTAGGGTGCCAAAACGTTGAACTCCAAAGAAATTTGGTAAGCCACCCAACTGAGCAATCTCTTCCGATATGGATTGGATTCTTTTTTCCGCTTCATCGGGAGGCAGATCAACGTTCCTTATGGTTATCCGAAAGCTGTTACCCAAAAGGTCTCCTAGCTCAACCTTCTTATTTGAGCGCCCTATAGCATGAAGCTCAACTCTCGGCAGATTGACGTTCCTGAGTTCTTCCTCTGATATATCCCAGATGCTGATTTTCTGCTTTGTGATAGCTCTTTTGTCCTTTGTTCCTGCCCAACTAAATCTTTTTTGACTGATACCTAAAGAACGGGACAGGTCCCTAATGACATGATGCATGTCCCAATCCCATTTGTTCAGCTCAACTATCAGATATTGTCCTTCTTTACCCTCCGTTCTACTTGAAATCTCCTCCACATAGAAGTCATCCATCAGCTGGCGTATTTTACCACCAACGCCAGGGGTTTTCGTCACATAGAGCCCCATTCCGATACTTCGCTCGATCGGAGGGATTAGATTATCTTTATCCATAAAACATTTCAATTGCTGACATCCTTCAACATTTTCTTGATTATATTGGCGGAATCTCTCAGTTTTGTCAACTCCTCATCATCCAAATCGTATTCCACGACTTCCGCTCCCCGCTTGCCAATAATCGCTGGAACGCCTATTGCGACGTCATGAAGTCCATACTCTCCTTCCAGAAAGACGCTTACAGGTATGAGGGCTTTTTCATCATTGATGATCGCTTTTACGATCTCTGCAATACAAGAGGCGGGTGCATAATAAGTGGCAGCCTTTCGTTCTATTATTTCCATACCTCTTTCTTTCGTCGCTTTGGTGAGTGTATCCCAACTGATGCCATCCAAATCTACCTTCTGTATAAGAGACATGCTATCACCATGTTCACCTATCACCATCGTATTCGATCTCATACCATGTCTCAAAAGTTGTTCCCTTAAGCGGGCAGTGTCATGTGAAGATCCCATACCCATTACCTCGTTTCTCGATTTATGAGAGGCTTTAAAGGCCAGGTATGTCATCACATCTACGGGGTTTGTAGCCAAAACCAGAATTGCACCTGGAAAAATATTCAGCTGTTCGATGATACTTGATATTATAGCTGCGTTTGTCTTTGTGAGGTCCAATCGAGTCATTCCTGGCTTCCTTGCGAGACCTGCAGAGATCACGATCACATCCGAATTTCGCAAGGATGAATATTCCGTTCCTCCCCTTACGATCGTGTCCCTACCCATAGCAACGGCAGCTGTACTTAAGTCCAAAGCCTCACCGATAGCTATATCTTCGATTATGTCGACGAAGATTATCTCATCGCATTCAACTGTATGCAGTACTGCATAGGCTGACGTCGAGCCGACTCTTCCCGCTCCTATAAATCCGATCTTGACCATTGCAATCACAATAACTTCATATGTCCCGTAATCTTATCCAATTCCTCATTTTTAGCTGGACCAATACCCAATGCAGTGATCGTTCCAGGGGGCACTTCGGTCAAACCAGCATCCTCAATCCTAGCCGTAGGGAGGGCAACTCGCTTGGCTTCTTCTTCCAATTCAAATAGTTCATCTAGACTATCTACAGCTAATATTACCTTTTTCTGCCCTTCTGCTTTCCACGAATCTCTTATTGATCGTTTCGACCGATCACATGCGGATAAGGCAGCATGGGCTGCTTGTGCAGCCAGTTTACCCTTCGATAGATGCAAATCCATTCTTACAACTATACACTGCTTATATTCAAATGTCACTGGGTCACCATCAAATCTCATCATCCTTAATATCATCGGTACATTTGTCTTTCCATTTTTTACCAATTTTTATGGCTTCTTTTTTGTTGAACTTACCGACAACTATCTCCTTTGAGATGGCAATGATACTGTCCATCGGAATCCCGAAGATATCTGACCCATGCTTGACTAACAAGCACTCATCGTAAAGAGCTATGCTTTCTCCTATCTTTTCGCCATCGAGTAGAACGAACTTACACATACAGTCAGATGAATCGCTTTCATGTTCCTTAGACTTCTTAAAAAAATTAAGTATTTTGCTTTTGACAGGCATTTTATCACATCAGGACATAGCTAATATGTTATCTTACAAATAATTAGCTTACGAATAATATAATAAATATGGTGTTGAAAAAAATGAAATATGACGTCGTAGTAGTAGGTGCTGGTCCGGTAGGATCATTATCAGCCAAGTATTCAGCTATGAACGGAGCTAAAACTCTTCTAATGGAGGAGCATGTAGAAATAGGGTACCCAGTGAGTTGTGCTGGATTGATAAGTGTGAATGCCCTAGATGAATGTGAGATTGGGCTAGGTGAGTGGATAAACAATGAAATAACGGGTGCTTTCGTATGCTCACCCGACGGGCAGGAAATCCAGATAAAAGGACGTGAAGTAAAAGCATATGTGATAGAGCGGAAGATATTCGATCGAGAGCTTGCAAAGCAGGCTTTAAAAGCTGGTGCAGATCTGTTGCTTCATGCCAAGGCAATAGGTCTAAGAAAAGAGGAAAATATAGTAGAGGTCAACAGCCAAGGCGATCATTTTGAGATAAGTGCAAAAATCATAATAGGTGCCGATGGCGTTAAAAGCAATATAGCGAAGTGGTCAGAACTTGGAAAAGTGAAAAAAATATTATCTGGGATACAAATTCTAGGATTATACGATGTACAAGATCCTTCTTTTGTAGAAATATTTACAGGATCATCCGCACCAGGATTTTTTGCTTGGGCAATTCCCATAGAAGAAGATATTGCTCGCATAGGATTATGCACTTCTAGACCTCTGCAACATCTCACATCCATGCTAAAATATCACAAAGTCGTTTCAAAAAGATATCGTGGATCCCACCTTGATTTTACGATGGGTGCCGTCCCACTTGGACCCCTCAAACGAACTGTAAGCAAGGGCATAATGATAGTTGGAGACGCAGCAGGACAAGTCAAACCCTCCTCAGGAGGAGGCATTTATACTGGTGCTATCTGCGCAAAGATCGCAGGGGAAGTAGCTGCAAAAGCGATAAAAGAAGATGATGATTCCGCTGAACGCCTAATGGAGTATGAAAATCGATGGCGATCTGCAATAGGGCGAGAACTCAACATAGGGATGAGAATTAACGAGATACTTAGTAGATTAAGCGATTCGGATATAAATGAGCTGATTGGGATGATCAACGATCCAGAGATACTGAACATCATATCCAACTATGGAGATATGGATTATCCTTCAGCGGTGGTCAAAAAATTGATTCTGACGAAACCAAGTTTATTAAGATCGTTGGGATTTTTGGCGAAGGCTATAGGATGAATTCAATGGATAATCTGCAAAAAAAAAAATCCAAAAACGAAAAAGAGTTAACAGAACCTTTTAACGAAAAAGAATGCTGTAAAGAAAAAGAGTTGTGTTCTTCAACTTGTTTTACTTGTGCTTATGCTTGAGATATTTATGAGATTGAATTCAATATACAAAAAAGTCAACGGTACAATTTGTAATATATTTTTTTGGATTAATCACATAAATTTTCTTCAATCATAACCTCTTCTTCCACGAGTCTTGCCAATACATTTTCACAAAAATCATTATAAAGATTATAAAAATGCTCTGTTTGTTGTGGTAATGCCTCTATATGGTCTTCAGTCTTTTTTATTAATTCTCTTAATGTTGTTTCATCCATATCTCCCTTACTAAGTTCTTTTTCCAAAAAATTAACCATATCTTGATTGCTTTCTATCACTGTTTCGAGATTTGTTTTGTCTCCAAATTGAAATGTCCATTTCAATATTAAATTAACTAAGGAGTTAACTATAAAAGATTCAGGAAGAAGTTGAGATAAGTCCTGACATTTTTCTTTTAAAGCATCGTAACTTGTTTCGTCTATTTGCAATTCTCTAAGTTTTTCTTTTCCAGTTATTGGTTCTTTGAAATGGGGTGCAATAAAAGACATATATGTAAATTGAATAATTTCTTCTCTTTTTTTGTCATCATATTTGTCTAAAACTGAAAAGAGATGGTCAAGAGTATTTTGATGAATTCTGGTGGCATATTTAATATGAAGTGGATTTATTAAATTAAGAAAATCAAGACCATCAGATAATTTATATTTATTTAATAGTTCATTTTTTCCAATAGAAAGATCTTCTAAATCTTTTCGCTCCCATATTTTAATTTTGAAAGTTGGCTTATTTTTGATCATATTTATCCAAATATTCTTTGCAGGAGTTCGATAAAAAATTTGAACACATGATTATCAATTTATCTGGTCTTTCTGCAACTGCCCAACTTAATGCACCTAGTATTTTGTCAGGGGGTACACCTGCAATTTGATGTTTACAGTCAAAAAACCATTTTTCTATTGCAATCTCCCCATATTCATCTATAATTTTTTCGGCTTCAATATCTCTCCCCTTATCCGAAGGACTCGTTGATTTGCCTGTGCCCTTTCTCCAATCCACATTCCTAAAACCCAATTTCTTAATTAAATCAAAACAATATTCTTCAAACTCCGTATCAGATAGATGGTTGAATGAAAATTTTCCTCCCATAAAAGGTACAATAATGAAAAAGTATTTAAATTATTTCTTATAGATTTTTACCAATTTTACTACATAACCTCTCAAAAGTACTATTTGTCTTTTTAATTTTGCAAATTTTGTAATTTTTGCATATTTTTTGTATATTTGCATCTTTTTCAACATTTGCAAATTTACTTATTCAATTTTGCAAATTTTTGTTTAATTTTGTAAAATTTTTGTTTAGTTTTGTAAAATTTGTAAAAAGTAAAATTTTTATTCGAAGTAAATTTAAGGTATCTACCATTTTCCCAGAGACTTATCCAGAATCTCGTCATTCACCTTTCCGGCATGGAAGTTATTGCCTGTCCTTATGTTGTTCATGTATATCTCGGCTGGTGAAAAAAGATGTGGATCGATATCGTAAAAGTTCCTATTATATTTCTCAAAGGTCTCCAGAAACGGCATTCCGTAGTCCTTTGAAGAGGAAGAAGGGACCTTTTCAATTATTTTCTCTATATCTGCATCATCGCAATCCACGAAGTATCTTGTAACTCCACCATAGAGAACACAATCGTTCGTTTTTCCCATGGCTTCCAGATCATTTTTAGCGACCGGTGCTATTGGTGCTGTTCCAAACCCAGAGACGATCTTGTCCAAGTCAAATCCAAGCTCATGGAGTTTGTGAATTCCAGTCTCGACTACTCTTGCAGATATCTGTACGCTGCCAACGATGCTCGCCGTTGGCGCAACTAAGACATATAGATTTTTTGGGTCTATGCAACACTTTTCTGCTATAAAATTGGCTACTTTTTCATCGGGATGCTTTCTGGTTTCCAGGGCTATAACTGCCTTATGGAACACGTCTTGGCAGCAAATAGT
>CAYZWV010000039.1:9853-11770 GCA_964482255.1 uncultured Methanocellaceae archaeon | reverse complement strand
TCCTTTATCCATAGCAACCGCATTTGGAATAGCGTGGCTGACATCATTAAATCCTTTCTTAGCTGCAGGTTGGTTTGCTGGACTGGTTGAGGCATATGTAAGGAAACCCACAAGCAAGGATTTCAAGAGGATGATGGATGCCGAAACCCTTGGGGACTTACGAAAAAATCGATTATTTAGGGTCATATTGGTTGCAGCTCTCGCTAACATAGGGAGCGTAATTGGAACCTTTGTAGGTCTATTCGTTGTGTTAAATATGACGGGAATTGACCCAAGAGCCATCCTAGAACAGGCGCTTTCTGTTTTGATGGGCTTGATGATGACATAGAATAGCAATACATAAATAAAAAAATCATAATAACATAATTAATCGGACCTATTGCTTTCTTTTCTATTTTATTTGTGCGCAGAAATTGAATTTATTGGAGCATTTATGTCCTACTTTATATTTCTATCATACTTTATAGAATCGATTATATCAGCTCTGATTACGGTAGGTAGGAATAGCATTTCTGCCTCATAAAGGGTCTAACAGGGTGGTAGTGCAAAGATATAAATATCTAATATAATTTTTGTGTGAATCATATTGCTAATGTTTGAAATCCCTTGTGCTTTGCTTATATGGGCACCATTGCGCTCGTTGCATAGTTAACATTTTTTCTGGCCAAACTTCAATAGTGGCCAAAAGGTGGGAATTATAATTACGAAATATTGTCCTTGAAGAACAAGAAGTCCTTAACTGAGATAAAAAAGCATAATTACTTACGATCATCGTATAAGTTGTGATACTGATATGTGCGAAATCTTATCTATAAATCTGCCATCATAAGAACCATTTATATTGTCGTTTAACACCTATTACATATAAGTGATAATCGATGAGAATTGTCATGAAATTCGGTGGGACCTCCGTAGCGGATGGATCAAAGATAAAAAATGTAGCATCGCTGATCAAGAGATTCTATGATGCAAAAAATGAGATCATTGTCGTAGTTTCAGCTTTGTCTGGCGTAACCGACCAATTAGAGGAAATAGCAAAAAAAGCCTCGGAAGATGGTAAAATATGTGACGTCAAATCCTTCATGAAAAATCTTAAGAAAAGGCATTATTCGGTTGCTAAGGAGGCGATTGCCGGGGAGGAATTAAAAGCTGTAGTTGAAGAGTTTAATTCAAGATTGGAAGATCTAGAGAACGCCTTGATTAGCATATGTCACCTAAGAGAACTTACAGCTCGATCAAACGATTACATATTATCATTCGGAGAAAGACTCTCGGCCCCAATTCTTTCAGCTTCACTAAAATCGATGAATTTAAGTTCAGTAACACTAACTGGCGGAGATGCAGGTATAGTGACCGATAGCAATTTCAAAAATGCAAGACCGCTTTTGGATATGACTGATATTAAAGTCAAAGAGCGAATTGCCCCATTACTCCAGAAACAGACCATTCCAGTTATAACAGGATTTGTGGCAGCGGATGACAAGGGGATTATCACGACGTTAAGCAGGGGAGGCTCTGATTATACCGCCTCCCTCATAGGGTCTGCAATAGATGCTGATGAGATCTGGATCTGGACTGATGTTGATGGAATCATGACTTCCGATCCAAGGATAATTTCTGAGGCAAGAACGCTACCGACAATCTCTTACTTGGAAGCAATGGAACTCTCATACTTTGGAGCAAAAGTACTCCATCCTAAAACCATAGAGCCTGCCATAAAAAAGGGGATTGCGGTCCGTGTTAGGAACACGTTTAACCCGGATCATCCTGGAACTCTGATCGTAAATTCTCATGAAGAAATCCAAGATATCATCAAGGCTGTGACATTGATCCGAAACGTCGCACTGATTAATATTAGTGGATCAGGTATGGCTGGAATTCCAGGTGTAGCAGGCCGTGTCTTCACAGCATTAGGTA
>CAYZWV010000039.1:0-9753 GCA_964482255.1 uncultured Methanocellaceae archaeon | reverse complement strand
GAATTGGAGCAAATATCATGATGATCTCTCAAGGTTCTTCCGAGGCGAACATATCGCTTGTTGTAGATGAATCGCAACTAGATTTGTCGCTCCATGCGCTAAAGATAGAATTTACTGAAAATATAGTAAAGGACATATCCTATGATAAAAACATCTGCGTTATTGCGGTTGTAGGTGATGGTATGGCTGGAATTCCAGGTGTAGCAGGCCGTGTCTTCACAGCATTAGGTAGAATTGGAGCAAATATCATGATGATCTCTCAAGGTTCTTCCGAGGCGAACATATCTTTTGTTGTAAATAAAGCGGATTCACAGAATGCTGTAAGAGCATTACATGATGAGTTCAAATTGGGTGTAGAAAGATGAATATGACTTATTCTAGATCTGGCGTCGACATCTCTAAAGAAAATAAGGCTATAAAAGCGTTATCCAATCATCTAACTTTTAAAAGAAAGGGTATGGGTGCCCCTTTAATTGGCATAGGCCATTATGCGGGTTTGATCGACTTAGGAGAATTTGCTCTAGCGATAACCACTGATGGTATCGGTTCTAAGGCACTTATCGCCAATGCCATAAAAAGATGGGATACTGTTGGAATCGACTGCATAGCGATGAATGTGAATGATCTTCTCGCTATAGGTGCGGAACCCTTAGCATTTGTGGATTACATTGCCATGAGTTATCCGAACGAACAAATCACAGAACAGATTGGAATTGGGCTTCAAAGGGGAGCAGAAATCTCAAACATATCTGTTGTAGGAGGTGAGCTTGCAACGATGCCAGAAATAATTACTGGATTTGACTTGGCTGGCACTTGTGTTGGTTTGGTTCCAAAAGAACGAATAATTACTGGAGAAAAAGTTGATATAGGCGATTCTATCCTTGGTCTTCAAAGCTCTGGAATACACAGTAATGGGATGACACTTGCAAGAAAAGTCATTGAGAACTCTGGCTACTCCTATGGGGATCCATTTCCACCAAATCCCCAAAAAAACATAGGTGAAGAATTGCTAACTCCAACACGTGTCTATATGGAAGTGCTAGACTTAATAAAGAAGTTTGATGTACATGGATTAGCACATATCACTGGTAGTGGATTGCTAAAATTGAATCGTCTCCCTAAAGGATTCAGATTTGACAATCCATTAGATCCTCATAATATTTTTAAATTTCTGCAAAAAGAAGGTAAGATGAGCGATCTTGAGATGTATAGAACCTTTAACATGGGTATGGGGTTCTTAGTAATTCTTTCGGAAAAGGAGGCAAGAAAGGCGTCAAAGATCACAGATGGTAAAATAGTTGGAGAAGTCGTCGAGAATGGGATTACAGTTAAAGATATTGTTATCAAATAGAGGGAAAATGGGCTTATATGTGTATGTTTTATCAGCACTCTCACTTTCAGTGTGGAATTTTGAAAATAATCTTGTAAAATATGTTTGAGGAGTTTGTCAAGAGAAGTAACAAATTAAGTGCTCTAGAGTCATATCTAATTAATTGTCTAGGATATCTAGAAAAATATCTAGAAAAAAAGAGCATGAATAGCTCTTTTGTGCTGGATAAATTGCTCCCAAGCAGGCCAAAAAATTTGAAGGTAGATGGAACGTACTTAACCCGTCTTCACGATTCACAATTTTTCATAGACCATCGTTTTAATACCAAAAGCTACAACTATCTATACATAGCCGCTATATCAAATGATTTTTTGTTTATTTAGGTAACTTATCTCTAATCTAGGCAACTCCAGAAAAATATGCCGAACTAAACATCGATGGGTATCTGAAATTCAAATAAAGTTGGTAAGTATCATTTACAATTATTGAATTGGTTTCCTTTCCTTAATACTTGCCAATGATTTTGGTTCGGTCTATCCTAATACCAGTCGGAGTCACTATTATTTGGTTTTCTCCTACACCAGCGATATCTCCATGAACATCTACAGCTACTTGTTTGAGATCTCTCACAGCCCGCTCAGACATTGACTTATCGCTTTTTATGTGGGAGATGTCTATCATCAAGATGTTTCCGTCATATACTTCCTTCTTTAGTTCTGGAAGTTCGTTTTGGGTTGTCAGCTGTGCGACCCTAACATACATTTCTGCAGGCTGGTCTTCTTCCAATATCTCTTCATATTGTCCTATGTCCACGAAATCATCGTCACCTATTACTTCTGGTTTTTTGGCTCTAATCAACTTATCTACAAACTTTGGCAAAGCAATCACCTCTTACCGATATGGATTGGTTAGGTATTTAAACTTGTTTCCGATACCTCAAATTTCCATATTTTGTCGCCCACGTGGTGAACGGATTTAATTGCTTTTCCTTTGTTACCCATCATTTCTTCTCCCGAGATCAATGCCATTCCTATTGCTATAGGCTTTCCGTGAACTTCATCTGAAACAATCACCAGATCTCCTTTTTGTATCTCAATATCGGCTTCTATGATTCCGGGGCACATTATGTCAGCACCATTAGACACGGATTTGACGGCACCTATATCGATGACGACTCGCTTTCTTTTCGGCTTAAATCTCAGTGCACCTCTTAAGGTAAAAAAAAGTTTCTCACCCAGCATGAACAAGATAGGATCACCGTTTACGAGTATAAAATCATATTCGTCTGTCTCGGCGATCTCCAAACTTTTGTCAACAAAAAATTGTTCGATATCGGATCCAAACGTGGATTTTAATTTATCCAATATTTTTTCCTTAAAATCACTTCTTAAGTGGTGTCTGGCTTTTAATTTCATAATAATGCTCAAAATGATATTCTAATTTACATTTTATGTATTGTTAACTGTTATCTTTCTTATGCAATATGTATACTATGTTATGTGTTTTGTAGTATGAGATATGCTGTTAGGGTATTAAAGTTTTACTTTTCTATAATATCAAAAGATTTTATGATTTAACTACATTTTTCTTATATGTTTTTTATCTACTATATTTTACTATATGGCCCCTTTTATATAGCATTTAACTAATAATTTAAAGAGAGGCAAATAATGAAAGAGGACATTCGCAAAAATCTAAGAGAAAAATATGAAGAAAAAGCTTTGGAGGATATTGCTCCGATAAGAGATCCTTTGGATGATGTGACGAAAGGAAAAAAGAAAATAAAAGACATAATCTACAAAGGTAAAGCCGAGAGAGATGAAAGTTGATTGCGCTGCTTAATGTTTAAAAAATATTTCAAAACTGATTCATTTTGTTTAAATCTCTTTGTGGTACGTCCTTTGAAAATAAAGTAAGGAAATCTTATCGTTAGGTAAGAAATTGAGCAGAAAATGGTTATAGTAGGTCAAATCCATATAAAGCGCCGATTTAGTTATCTTTTTTTGCCTAAAAACCCGAATGAGTAAACCAAAAAGGCAAAAAACCAAAAGTTTTATATAGTAAAGTATACTTTACGTATAGTAGACTTTACAAATGCCATTATCCAAGAATCGATTAAGGGAATTCAGAAACAGAGCCGGATTAAGTCAAGAAAAACTGGCTGACAAAGTTAGCGTGACAAGACAAACAATAATATCAATAGAAAATGGAAAATACACGCCTTCCCTAGAACTTGCATTGAAATTTGCTAAGCAGTTCAAATGCAAAGTTGAAGATTTGTTTGGCATTTAGGAGGTAATAAAATGCAAATGAAAAATAAAACGAGAGTGACAATAATGTATTCTCTTGCATTAGCTTGGCTCGCGCTTGGGTTAATGCTTAATCACTTTAACATGGGCAGTGTTGATTTCCAAATATATGGCTCTGTGGGTACATTTTTTATTTATATTGGCTTTGTTGGAATCATTATTGCGACGGTACGATTATTGGTGCCAAAAAAAGAAAAAGTAGTTGATGAAAGAATGGAGTTTGTTGCTGCGAAATCATTAAGGTTTACATTCTTATGTTTTTTTATTTTGGCATTTATAATTATTATCATTGATGGGATAAGTTCAATTAAAACGCCTTATCACTTGTTTATGAGTTATTTAGTATGTGTAATATTGGTTATATATATAATAGCATACAAAATACTATTAAGACTTTATTAGTTTTTGTACTGCCGTATAATTTACAAAAATCTAAGGATATTTTCCTCTGCTAATTGCAATAATACAATCACAGTGAGGGCAAACATACATCGAATCCTGTCTTAAAAATCCTTTACCCTTTTGATTTATCTTTAAATTTTCAAAAGTGACTTCTAGTTTGCAGTGTGGACATTTTGCCATATCGAAATGTAGGATTTCCCATTATAAAAATTTTTGTGAATTATTGAATATAATGGGGGCTTATAAACTAAGTAAATCTGGATTCCGTCCATTCAAGGAAATTCTAAGATATGGTATGTTATAAGAAAAAAAATAGAGAAAATAAGATAAAAAGAAGAAAAATTGAAGAAAAGACAAAGGAATGTTAAGTGGCTTTTTTAGTCTTTGCAGTTTTTTCAGTCTTTGCAATCTTTTCAACTTCTTCAGTCTTTTCAACTTCTTCAGTCTTTGCAATCTTTTCAACTTCTTCAGTCTTTGCAATCTTTTCAACTTCTTCAGTCTTTGCAGTCAATTTAGTGGTTGCTATGCAAATACAAAGTGAAGAGAACGGGATAGTAATCAAAACACCTATTCGTGTGAGACCTCCAACAGCACCTATCACTGCCAACAAAATCCAGATAACTAATGAAAAAGCGAAATTCTCTTTTCCTATTGCATAGCTTCTCTTGAGCGAATTAATAGCACCTCGATCCTCAAGTATGGCTAAAGGAACGGCATATTGGAAAAGCACCGCCAAAAGTATTCCTGGGATCACTAATAAGACTAAGCCAGCAAGTACTGCCAGAGAAGCGACAAGTATCAATCCCCAGCTTGTGAAAAAATAATTGAAGCCTTTGAAAACATCAGAAATCTCCACCTTCTCTCCTTTTATTATCTGTAGGCACATGTAATAAATCCCGAAAATTAGCGGAGGAATTGTAATGATTAAGATCATTCCAACAAGTGCAATCAATGTGCCAATAATCAGAGCCACATAGTTGTTCTTGAAGAGATTGAAACCCTTTTTTACGGTATCATTAATTTGTTCTTCAATACTCATGGTGTCACCATTAGTTACTATTACGAGGGGGGTATTTATGTATGTCTATCTACCAAAAGTGAAAAATGTCGTGCAAAGCTAGAACTTGTTCTTAGTTGCGGAGAAGTCGCAAAAAATTATTATAGTCTACCATGATAATAATTATTACACTATATCTCTCATTCTGTAAGCACTTCTATAAGCACTAATATTATGTAAAAGAATCCTGTCATTAAAAGAAAAATAAATCCCTCTCCAATTCCTTTCGTAGTTGTAACCCAAGCTGTTGAAACAATTAACGCCGCAGGAGCAGTTAATTTCTGGAGATTAATTATTGGATTAAACATGTAATAGTAATAATGCTTTACGTATTAAATAATTTTTGAAATTGAGTATAACTCCAATCAAACACACTTTTTATTCTTTTAACCCTCTTTTTAAGACTTAAAAAAAGAAATTTTACTAATTACCTTAGAAACCACACTTCTATCTACGGAAGAAATATCAATAATGGATAAAACCATCTAAAAATCAAGTAAAATATGGGCGAAAATATGCAGACAGAAATTATCAAAGAGGGCACAACGAAAATCATCGTTCCAGTGTTTGAGAGAGAGAACACTATTCCTTCCAAGACGCCTGTTTTTTACAATCCAAAAATGGAACTTTCAAGGGACATCAGCATAGCATGCATTGCTGCATTTGCAAGCGATCAGGATTCCTATGTAGATGTACTTGGTGCAACTGGCATTAGGGGTATGCGGGTAGCAAATGAACTCTGCTTGAACACCACGACCAATGACTGGAATTTCAATGCCTATGAGCTGATAGTAAAAAACATTGGATTGAACAATCTGGATGCAAAGGCAGAGAGAAAAAATGCGAACGTACTGCTTTCCGAATCACGTTTTGATATCGTCGATATTGATCCATTCGGTTCACCAGCGCCTTTCTTGGATTCCGCATGTAGATCCGTTGATAAGATGCTTTGTATAACAGCGACGGATACAGCACCACTATGTGGGGCTCATAAATCATCTGGCATTAGAAAATATGGCGCCTTCCCCCTGAAAACAGAGTACTATTCAGAGATGGGCATACGTATTCTGCTTGGAGCCATAGCGAGGAATCTGGCTAAATATGACAAATCTATGAACTCTTTGCTATCACATGCCACAGATCACTATTATAGGGTGTATATGTCTATAAAAAAAGGTGCTATAAATGCCAATAAGATGATAGAACAAATGGGTTTCATATATCATTGTTTCTCTTGTGGTCAAAGGGGATGGAATTCTGGCTTGGCAGTCCATATGGCAAAGGAGTGCCCCCATTGCAGCTCGTCCACACGTTTGGCAGGACCTCTTTGGTTAGGTAGTTTGCATGACGAGAAATTCTGCAAACTGGTTTTAGCCGAACTCAAAAATAGGGAGTTGGGAACAAAGGAGCAAGCACTAAAGATCGTGCGCCTTTGCAGGGACGAACTGGATATTCCCACGTACTATGATCAACATAAGTTCTGTAAAGTATTTAGAATTACACCACCTCCAATGGACAGAACGATCATCGAAATAAACGAGGCCGGTTTTAAAGCATCGAGAACACACTTTTCCGGAACATCATTTAAGACCGATGCTATACTGGAGGAGATCAAAAGAATCCTTTGCCAATGATATAGATCTCCGCGCTCTGCTTCCTGGAAGCTCGAGGGCCATATGCCTTAGTAAAGCTGAAATTTTTTTTGACTGTGGCAAGAAAGTCAGAAAACATATCGCCCTGAAAAACTTTCACAACGAAATTTCCACCTGGTTTTAGTATCTTTATGGCAATATTTAACGCCGAGTTACACAGATCTATGGACCTCGCATGATCTAAACTCCAGTTGCCAGATAGATTGGGTGATGCATCACATATGACGACATCAACACTACCCACCGCCTCAATCATGCCCTGTATTTTTTGTAGAGTGGACGGATCGGTTATGTTTCCCAGTAGGGTTTTCACGCCTTCGATTGGTTCAATTTCCTGTAGATCGACTCCCAAGATAAAACCGCCTGAGATTTCTTTGGCTACTTGAAGCCATCCTCCAGGAGTTGCACCGAGGTCAACTACGATATTACCAGGTCGGATCACGTTGTATTTTGCATTGATTTGCTGAAGCTTATATGATGCTCTGGACCTGTAACCTTCTTTTTTTGCCTTCCGATAAAAATAATCCTCTCTTTTGCGCGGCATGATTAAAAGACGTTTCTTATATTTTTAAGCTTTCCAGCTCTTTGCTCAACATTCTCAATTCTTCTTTTGCCATGGCTAGATCTGTGGGCAGCCAGAACTCAAAGTCATAGTAAAGCTGCATAAGGCGATGATACTCACTTTCCAATTCTGTTATCTGCTTTTTTGAAGTTATTTTTCCCCTTAACCTATCCATCTTTTTAGAAAGAGCTTCGAACTCGCTTTTCAGCTCAGCCGTTTTAGCAGAAGCAACATTATTCCAGTCTATTTTCCTATCAATATCTATCTCAAGAATATCTATCACTTCGCTCAGATCATCCGGCACTTCTGTAAATGCGCAAGGACCCACTATTATTTCCGATCCATGAACAGCTTCAATCCAATGCTCCTTTATGGCATGAAAGATCAGTTCCTTTAGATTTTTTCTAGAAGGAATCTTACATTTCCTGAAAAAGGTCAATTCTTTGAAAATTGTATATAATTCATCCTCGTTTGTGACGCCCAACACCTCAACGACTCCTGCAAGCTCCTCAATGGGGATCATATATTCTCTTATGTGAGCAATCTTAATATATACATATATAAGTGATAGTCAAAAAGAGAATGAGATAAAAAATGCGAACCATTTGGCTTAGAGTTAGGATGGCTTTATGTGTAATATTTATGTGCGCTGTTATCTTTGCCCTATTGAGTGCTATTGGATATCTCGCAGGAGCTGGCACACCAATATTCTATACAATGTTTGCTTTTATCATCGTTGGATTTCAGTTTATGATTGGTCCGAAAATGGTCGAACGATTCATGAGAGTCAAATATGTTTCCCCCGCTGATCATCCTCGCCTCCATTCTATAGTCGATGAATTATCCCATAAAGCAGGGATGAAAAAGCCGAAAGTTGGAATATCTTCTGTTCCGATACCCAACGCCTTCGCCTTTGGTAAGACGAAAAGAGATGCTAGGGTATGTGTGACGAGCGAACTATTGAGCAGGTTGAATGATGATGAGCTTAGAGCGGTTTTAGGACATGAAATATCCCACATCCGCCATAGAGATATTGTGGTTATCACAGCGTTGAGCGTAATACATATGGTCTCTTATTTCGTGGTCTCTTATTTCGTCTTTTATAGTTTCTTGTTCTCAGGCATGGGAAGAAGAAGAGATGCCTCAGCATCGATGGCAATTGCACTGGTTGCTTTTGTCGTATATCTCATAACTAATCTAACTGTCCTCTATGCCAGCAGGATAAGGGAGTATTATGCCGATAAAGGAAGCGCTGAGTTAACAGGGAAACCATACACTTTGGCGTCAACCCTCTACAAGATAGTTTCCAGTACTAGAGTCGACAAGGAAAAACTAGAGCATCGAGGGCATGAAAGCATTCTTTGCCACGGACCCTTCCAGGGCATTGAAAGAAATTTCTGACCTGAGAAGGGCAGATATGAATATGGATGGACGTTTGGATGCATATGAAGTACAATTATTTGCAAAAGAGGCCAAAATAAGCAATATAGACAAAATTATGAAACTATTCTCAACCCATCCAAATGTTGTGAAGCGAATTTTTCGGTTATCCTCGTAGAATGCTCCGGCCGGGATTCGAACCCGGGTCTTCGGCTATCTTTGCCCTTTTTAAACAATATTTTTTTTCTTGCAAAAAGGTTGCTCGAAAGGCCGGAATGATTGGCCGGACTACACTACCGGAGCAAATGCACTGCGATATCTTCAAACGTCGCTTATGGGCCCGCTGAGATTCGAACTCAGGACCTCCGCCATGTCAAGGCGACGTCATAACCAACTAGACCACGAGCCCAAGCGTATCGCATAACTTGAGTGTTACATGAAGAATCATAAAACTTTGGGTATTACATGGGCTTC
This sequence comes from uncultured Methanocellaceae archaeon, assembly GCA_964482255.1. Classification (GTDB taxonomy): domain Archaea; phylum Halobacteriota; class UBA148; order UBA148; family UBA148; genus UBA148. Next base: position 587 of record CAYZWV010000039.1, on the reverse strand, counting down.
GCTTTTCACGTCTATTTCGATTTCACCTTTATATTCTGTAACTATGCCATATATGCGAACTATGTCTCCTACATCTATACTTTTTGTAACTTCGGCAGCACCAGCGTCATGAGAAATGAATACTTTCGTTTTCTGCGGACCTATCCAGAGTATTAGGTGATCGCCCTCTGTGACTTGCTTTTCAAATACAACTCCTTCTACGTACACCTCTTCCCCCACATTGGACTCTCTCGAAAATAACATGGCACGATCTATGATGCCTTCAGGTCTTGGTAGGACGATGTATAATATACAAAGCGACAACAATATCATCACCAGCAAAACTACGACTACTTTTTCTTCTTTCTGCATCACATGGACCGGTCGGGATTTGAACCCGAGGCCTCTACCATGCCAAGGTAGCGATCTACCCCTGATCTACCGGCCCAGTTCAGTTTATTGTGATTCCAGGCATGAAATAAACCTATCGGTGCAAGGAAAGATTTAAGACACGGATGTTCACATTCTATTGGTATTGGGGGCCCGTAGCTTAGCCTGGTTGGATCTTCTAAAAGAAGCAATGTGCGCACGGCTGATAACCGTGAGGT
>CAYZWV010000038.1:4102-12291 GCA_964482255.1 uncultured Methanocellaceae archaeon | reverse complement strand
AAACAGATGTGCCAGTCGATAGGACCCCCCGCCGCAGATCTGATTTTCCGTACCTAAACCTTCTGCATAGATTTCGAAAACCATGCCTGTATAATATTCCAAGCCTCTGGCAACAGAGAAATCGATTTTGTAGGATATGCCATAAAACTCCAACATGTCCGAGATATCTTCTAGCCGATCCAACGCGGGAATATTACCAACTATCCTACGTGCTTCATTTATATCTTCGCTTTTGATCAAAGCACGTATATTTTCCTCTATGTCTGTAGCGCCAATCTTTTCCAAATAGGTTTTTAACCCTTCATCATCCTTTTTGTCGATAAGTCTCATGATTGCATTCTTCTGTTCATCGCGCAGATCCCCCATAAGTGAGCGGAGAGCGCCAAGATGTCCCACATGTAAATCACCTTTTATACCAAGAGTATCAAGAACAGATGATGCAAGTGCGATGACCTCCACATCTGCCTCAGGTCGATCGCTGCCCATTAGCTCAACCCCAAACTGCCAGAACTCTCTAAAACGTCCTTTCTGTGGCCTTTCGTATCTGAAGCAATTAGAAAAATAATATAATTTTAGCGGCTTTGGATCTCTTTGTAATTTTTCCACGTACAATCTCGTAACTGGTTCGGTTAACTCGGGGCGAAGTATCAGCTTCCTTCCACCTTTATCATCGAAAATATAGCTCTGATCTATGATTGTATCGCCGGACCTGAGCGTGAATAAGTCTAAATTCTCAAAAGTGGGCGTCTGAATCTCTTGATAACCCCAATTTTCTACCGTTTGGCGCATTTTTTTCTCGATGAAGCGCCTCTTTGTCATCTCGTTTGGTAAAAAATCTTGAGTCCCTCTAGGCCTTTGAACTTTCATTGTCTTCACTCCCGAATCCTTTGTTTACATATGATTTAATACTTCTGAAGACACTAAACAAATCAATGGTTGTGTGAAAAATGAGACCTTCGATAGACGAATACTTCATGGAAATAGCATCTGTTGTGTCCAAGAGATCAACGTGTTTGAGAAACCAGGTGGGTGCAGTGATAGTAAAAGACAAAAGAATCCTGTCGACAGGCTATAATGGTGCGCCCCGAAATTTAGATCATTGCTTAGATATAGGGTGTATAAGAAAACAAAACGACATTCCGTCTGGAGAACGCCATGAACTATGCAGAGGAGTTCATGCGGAACAAAACGCCATCATACAATCCGCAATTCACGGAGTATCCATAGAGAATTCAACCTTGTACTCGACGCATCAGCCTTGTATCTTATGCGCAAAATTAATCATAAATGCAAAGATTCGACGAGTGGTCTTTGCAAATTCTTATCCTGACGATGCTGCCCTGAAATTTTTGAAGCAAGCCAATGTAGATGTAGAGCAGCAAGACATTGAATAGAATTAGCTGACCAATTTGCCCCTTACTTTCGAATAAAAACTCTCCCCTGTCTTTACGAATAATGCTGGTTCCTTTGCTTTTGTGAACTTGATGATGTCGCCTTTTTTGACTACTTTGCTATATTGCCCATCTATGACAATTGTCGCCTCCTTTTTTAGACGTAATAATTTGACTATGATTTCACTATTTGCTGGGACAACCCATGGCCTTGAAGATAGTTTGAATGGCGCCAGAGGGACTATTACAAATGCATCCACCTTGGGATCTACAATGGGACCGCCGGCACTCATCGAATAAGCGGTTGATCCGGTGGGAGTTGCCAATATCAAACCGTCCGACCTTATGGTATCCAGCTCATGTTCATCGATGATTATCTGAAATTGAAGAATTTTTGCCGGTCTTGATGTTACAATAGCTGCTTCGTTCGTGGCAGGGGGCAATTTTTTACCATTAACGCTTATTTCAAGCCTTGTTCTATGATCTACTTCGAATCCTTCAAGTACTTTAGATATAACCTTCTCCGTTCTCTCTGGAGATACCTCCACTAAAAATCCAACCTCTCCCACATTTATTCCTAAAATAGGGGTCGGCTTGCTTAACAATTGGAGGGTTCTCAGTACTGTACCATCCCCTCCCACCGCGATGACCACGTCCACATGCATTTTGTCTATAGGAGTTGAGTGATTTAGCATGCCGAGTTCGGTTGCACTTCCAGGATCAAAAACGACCTCAACCTTGCTTTGGATGTGCTTCATTACTTTTTTCACTATTTCGATTGATTCGGTAGTATCACACCTTGAAACAATACCAATGGTCTTGGGTTTCATATCTACTACCTCAATTTATCAATCAATTCATCGTGTATGCGTCCATTGGATGCGATTATACTTAGTTTTTGTTTCACATCGAGCGGTAATTTCAGTGGCTCATCCATAAGGTCCGTTACAATCCCGCCTGCCTCTTCAACGATGAGTTTTCCGGCTGAGATGTCAGTTACTCTTAGAAGGTTTCTGTTGTCAATGACGGCATCTAGTTTATGGGATGCCACATAGCATAATTCAAGCGCTACACTGCCAAGAAGACGAATTTTGCAGTTTTTACCCAAGGAAATTTGATCGTTTGCAGATATACAATACCCGTTTGTTTTGTTGGAGACATGAGTTTCACTTCCATTTAAAAATGCACCTCTGGCTTTTTCAGCCAAGTATACATCACCTGTAACCAAATCTCTTACATAGCCGTAGTATATCTTCGAAAGATCATTTTCACATATTGCCATCGAGAAAGAATAAAATGGTATACCATGAATGGCGTTATACGTTCCGTCCAATGGATCGAGCACGATTGTGAGTTCTGCTCCCTCTCCTAGGGTCATGCTACCAATCTCCTCACTTATGAGATTAAGTGGCCGTCCGTCCTCCTTTAAAACTTGTATAGCCGCCCTCTCTGCAACATCATCGATCTTGGTAGTGGGAGTTCCGTCTGCACCCACATAGAGAATGGTCCCACTTTCTAATTTGCCGACGATGTCTCCAATTGCATCTTGGACCGCATTTGAGACGTCTTCACACAGCTTTTTCATCTATAACCTCTTATATTATTGATCGCGATACATTTAAACTATGGTGTTATTAAGAATACTGAATTTGTGGAGGATGTTTTAATGAAAGAACAGATAGAGGTCCGATCTCTTAAACAAGGACGCTATGTAATCGTCGATGATGAGCCGTGTACAATCGTGGGCATGACCACTTCAAAACCAGGAAAACATGGGTCTGCTAAAGCAAGGATAGATGCAATCGGAATATTTGACTCACAGAAGAGATCGGTAATACAGCCTGTCACCGCTAAGATATATGTGCCCATCGTGGAAAGAAAAAGTGGACAGGTACTGTCTTTATCCAATGATGTCATGCAACTCATGGATCTGGAGACTTACTCAACTTTTGAGATGGAGGTACCCGCTGAACTAAAGGATAGGTTGAAAGTGGGGAAAGATGTCACATACATCGAATCGATGGGACGTAGGAAGATCGATATGCGGTGATGCTATTGTCCAGCGAACTCTTTGCTGATGCTAATTCTGAATACGAAGACTCAGAGTTCGTGATTTTTGGAGCACCATTCGATGAGACATCATGTTTTCGGTCAGGATCAAAGCGAGCCCCAGCAGAGATAAGAAAAGCATCCTATAATTTTGAACCCTATAACGCCCACTATGATATTGATTTATGTGATGTACCATTTTTCGATCTGAGTGATATTAAAATAAGTGTCTCGATTGATGAAACGTTGACAAATATTCGGAATTTAGTAAGTGGAATCGTAAAAGATGGCAAAATTCCGATAATGATGGGCGGGGAGCATTCACTAACATATCCGTGCATTCAGGCTTGTCATGATATCAGCACAGTAGTCTTGGATGCCCATCTGGATCTAAGGGACGAGTATGAGGGGTATAAACAAAGTCATGCTTGTGTTTCAAGACGCATTATTGAGGAGATCGGCGAGATGAACTATGTTTCAATAGGCATCAGAAGTGGTGCCAAGGAGGAATATGATTTTGCTAGTAAGAATAATATTCGCTTTTACACAGTGAGCAGGATCCAAGCAGATGGTATCGCTAATGTTATGCGCGATGTAGTTGAATACTTAAACACAGATAGAATTTACCTATCGATAGATGTAGATGCCATTGATCCAGCATATGCGCCTGCTGTTGGAAACCCAGAGCCATTTGGGATGACTCCTACTGACGTCAAATACGTCATCCAATCGCTGGCGCCATATACAGTAGGATTTGATTTGGTCGAGATATCGCCACACTACGACCATGGACAAACTGCTTTATTAGGGGCAAAGTTGATTAGGGAGTTTATAGCAGCAAAGGTGAGCACCTAAAATGAATGAGTTACAGCAACCGATCAGGCATATGAAGATAAACTCCACCATGACGGTAAACCAATTGGTCAATGAAATGGGTGGAGCTGCCCTAGGTGCAGGAAGACTGGCTGAGGCAGTTGACATTTATGAGGCAATGATTCTCGATAAAACCACAAAATTCTTTGGTCTCTCTGGCGCCATGACTCCTGCAGGAATGCGCTTAATCATCAAAGACCTGATAAAGAAAAGTTATATCGATGTGCTCGTTACCACAGGCGCGAACCTCGTTCATGACCTGATCGAGGCTTTTGGGGGATTTCATTATAAGGGAACTTCTCAAATAGATGATGTAGAACTGAGGAACCAAGAAATAAATCGGATATTTGACGTCTTTTTGCCGGAGTCACATTTCACAATTTTTGAAAATAGAATTTTAGATATCCTGGATGATATCGATAAAAAGGAGATGGGGATTAGGGAATTGTTGACCGAAATTGGATTGCGAGTTGAGAATTCAATTCTGGGAGTTGCAGCAAAAAAAGACGTGCCTGTGTTTTGTCCCGCTATCTCAGACTCAGCTATAGGGCTGCAGGCATGGTTATACACCCAAACTCAAAAACTTAGAGTTGATACTTTTAAAGATATGCGCGAGTTCATGGACATCTGTTACAATGCAAAAAAGACAGGTGCGATGCTCATAGGAGGTGGCGTTCCAAAGAATTTCATACTCCAGTCGATGATCGTAACTCCTAAAAGTTTCGACTACGCGATACAGCTCACAACAGATATTCCAGAGGTTGGCGGTCTTTCTGGAGCGACGCTCAGCGAGGCAAAATCTTGGGGAAAGGTAGCTGAGAGGGCTAGAGAGACCACAGTCTATGGAGATGCGACAATATCACTACCAATCATTGTTGCTGCAGTGATTGAGCGCATGGAGCATTAGCATGATGTTTCATCAAAAAACCAGGGGAATTGCGAGAGATACTCTTCATTTCCTACTTGAAGTCAGCAAGTCATCACATCCAAATGAGTTTGCAGGATTGTTGAGGGCTGAGGAGGGGGTGATTACTGATATAATTGTTCTTCCAGGTACTAGGGCCTCTTCATCCAATGCAGTCATGCAATTACACATGATGCCTCTCTCACGCTGCGTAGGGTCAGTACATAGTCACCCCACCACAGATATGCATCCCTCTGAGGAGGATTTAATGATGTTCGGGCGCAACGGAGACTACCATATAATAGCGGCCTATCCTTACAATGAAAATAGTTGGACCTGTTACGATGCATCCGGCCATGTCAGGGATTTGCCAGTGTTAGACGTCGATTTTAAGGAGGAATAATGACAAAAGTGCTTGCAACAGGAACTTTTGAGATACTCCATCCGGGTCACCTGACATATCTTAGGTGTGCTAAAGCATTGGGAGATGAATTAATTGTCATAGTCGCTCGAGATAAAATGATAAAGCACAAACGAGAACCAAGGATTCCGGAGCAACAGAGGCTTGAGATGGTTCAATCGTTAAGCATCGTTGATAGGGCCATCCTAGGTAGCGAAAGGGATATCTTTGAACCGTTGCAGGAACTCAAACCAGATGTAGTCGCTCTTGGATATGACCAATGCTTTGATGCGGAAGATCTGTTGAGGCAGTTGCATAAAAGGGGCTTAGAAGCAAAAGTGGTTCGCATAAAAGAGTTTCATCCGGGCAAGCTATGTAGTTGTAGTAATATCATTGAAAAAATCACCAAGAGTATAAGGAGAGTATAAGGAGAGCTCATTAATCAGTAGTTAATAGCGCTCTTCTTAAACTTATGAAGGCTTTTTCCATAAAGAAAAAAGCAGAAAGATTAAGAAAAGAGTTAAACAAAATATTTAAGAAGAAAATATCGGGAGGATGATAGCATGGAATTTATGCTCTTCAAAATGTTACCTACGACCCTTATCCATCTTATTGCACCATGTGCTTTGATTCTTATTGGTTGGATCGTAGAAAGGAAGTTTGTAGGGAGAGTTGCAACATTCTCCAATGTTATGGCAGCGAATTTGTACTTTTATTATTCGCCGTCAATTCATCCACTTTTAGCCATATATCTCACTGTTGGATTTATTTTTAGCATTATTGAATTTCTTCCAAGTGGATTGAAAGGATCATTATCTAGACCATATTCTATTGTCAGATATGCCTATTCCTCGATTGTTATAGGGGCTTTAATCGTTTTGAGTGTTGAAGGCATGTTCTAATCAAATGAAGTCTGAATACATATCAAAGGGATGACAATTAGAGTGGGTTTCATAAGGTTCAAATAAGAAAAACCTATAAATTAAATTCAGTAATTCAAATATATCGATTCTTAACCAATCCATGGATAACCAGGGATTATATGCCTTATTCTAGCCCAAGTTCTTTTTTGACTTTACTCTTATTCCTATTTTCCTACCTATGCCGATTTTGGCATCAGATAAATGCTTACACAAGCTATTTGTGATTTGAAAGTGCTATTAAACATTGGACGTAAATATGAATCCTACTTATATCGCACGATGCGCACAACTCGCCATGCTATTAGAAGTTTCTGCCATGCCAAAGCCCGGGAACGTAGACAGAAATCATGATTTTGATGATACTAAATATGAGCATTTTCTGGCATCTGCTATAAGTGCAGGTCCAATATTTGAGAGAGCTGCTATAGCCAAAAAGGGCATCGGGTCTTTCATCAGAGAGTTGGTCGAAGAGAGTGCCAGATGGCAGAGCGGGGGTAACACCCATTTTGGCGCATTCCTACTTTTGGTTCCCCTAGTGATGGCGGCTGGAAATGATGGTGTCAAAAGCGTAACCAAGGTAGCACAAGCTACTTCTGCGGAAGATGCTATCGAGTTCTACCAGGCATTTCGATGCATTGACGTACATGTAAGCTCTGTAAAACAACTGAGCATAGATGATCCCAATTCGGTCAACGAGCTTAGAAGAAGGGGCTTGACATTATATGATCTCATGAACATCTCTGCCAAATATGATGCGATATCTCATGAATGGATCAGTGGCTTTCAAAGGACGTTTAGGGGGGCCTCCGTTCTAGAAGGGAAGTTGAGAGAGATGAACATGAACGATGCGATCGTGTTCACATATTTGACGTTGCTCTCAGAGCGACCTGATACTTTGGTCCAGAGCAAGTTCGGAGTGGAGAAGGCAATACAAGTCTCTGAAAAAGCTTCTCAGCTTATAGAAAATTGGGACCTTGATGCAATACGTGATTTCGATGAGGAGTTGATCCGAGAAGGAATCAACCCCGGATCCACTGCCGATGTGGTGATTGGATCCTTATTCATAGCTCTTCTAGGGGGAGTGAAACCGTGATGATGAAGGAGTTTGAATTCCGAGGTATATCTGAGGTAATAGCCACCACGATATCCGAATCTGGGGAGCCAAACGCTGCTCCCATCGGGATAATCTCTGATGGCAACCTTTCAGCTCGATTATATACAAACACTCAAACGTATGCCAACATTAAGGCCACAAAAAAAATGGTCGCAAACATAGTGGATGATCCAATGCTTTTCGTGTTATCTGCACTTATGAAACTCCCTCTGGATGAGATTCGCATGGAAGAAGGATATCCAGTGCTAAAGGCTGCAAAGGCATGGATTGTATTTGAGTGCAGCATAGAGGATAGTCCGCAGTGTGCCACTGTGATCCTAAGACCCCTGAGAAAAAAGATACTAAAAAGGTCCATACAGCCTGTCAATCGGGGTTTCAACGCCGTAATAGAGGCAACGATATATGCCACGCGATATCTGGCCATGAAAGATCCAAAGTATCTTCGGTGGATCGACCACTGCGAGGATATCGTGATAAAATGTGGTGGAGAACGCGAAAAAGAGGCGATGCGCAAATTAAGGGAGTTCTTGGGAGC
>CAYZWV010000038.1:0-4092 GCA_964482255.1 uncultured Methanocellaceae archaeon | reverse complement strand
GAATATTCATCAGTTTCAAAGCGGGAATTTCTGAGTTCTTGGGAGCAGATGGAGAGAGTTGTGGTTAGCGCCCTATTTTCTTATAAATTTTATTTTTGGTAATTTCCCTCAAATACCTAGGTCAATATCTTCAAAAAAGATTCTTTTCAGTAAAACTCCTATTTAACCTCTTTAATAAATCAACTCTCGAAAAATAGCCCTTTTTTTCTTTTAATTAAATCAATTGCGTTTTGTAAAATATCCCTTCCATAAACCAAATTAAATTTATCAAGAATTTTTATAGCGTCCTTAATGTATTCTAGGGCCTTATCCAAATCACCTTTATTATAATAAATCAGCCCAATATTACCCAAAACAGTAGCTTCTCCTTGCTTAAAACCAATCTCCCTCTGAATCTTGAGTGAGTCCTTCATGTATTGTAGGGCTTCGTCATACTCACCTTTTGCTCTGTAAATCGACCCAATATTACCCAACTGAGTAGCCTCTCCCTTTTTATAACCAATCTCCCTTTGAGTCTGGAGGGCCTCCTTCATGTATTTTAGGGCCGTATCCAACTCGCCTTTTTCTAGGTAAATCGGCCCCATACTGCCTAACTGAGTAGCCTCTCCTTGCTTAAAACCAATCTCCTTCTGAATCTTGAGTGAATCCTTATGGCATTTTAGGGCCTTGTCCATCTCACCTTTTGCTCTGTAAATAAGTCCAATATTACCCAAAACAGCAGCTTCTCCCAGCTTATAACCTATCTCTCTGTAAATCTTGATAGCGTCCTGTTGGTATTTTAGGGCCTTGTCGCTCTCCCCTTTTTCTTTGTAAATCAGCCCTATATTGCATAACTGATTAGCTTTTCCCAACTTGTAACCGATATCTTTAGCTATCTTGATAGCGTCCTGATGGTATTTTAGGGCCTTGTCCAAATCACCTTTATTAGAATAAATCAACCCAATATTACCCAACTGATTAACTTCTCCCAGCTTATAACCTATCTCTCTGTAAATCTTGATAGCGTCATGATGGTATTTTAGGGCCTTGCTCATCTCACCTTTTGCTCTGTAAATCGATCCAATATTACCCAACTGATTAACTTTTCCCAACTTGTAGCCACTCTTCCTCTGAATATTGATGGCTTTCTTCATGTATTTTAGGGCCGTATCCAACTCACCTTTTTCTAGGTAAATCAGCCCGATATTGCCCAAGGCACAATACCTTCCTTCCAATGCGTCTTTTTCATCAATCTTTTCGGTTAATTTAAGGATTGCATTGTAATTTTTGAGTGCCTCATTGTTTTTACTTAGTGAGTAATATGAAATACCTAAATTTAGAAGAATAGCTATCCTTTCTGTGAAAGATGGGGTGCAAATCCTTAACAAATCTTCTAGTTCACTTATTGCGTTGGGGTACTCTTCATCACGCATATGCGAGATGGCTTTTAATGTGCGTTCTTTTAATTCTTTATCATGTGATTTAGGTATCCCATCAAGCCAAGTTTTTATCTCTATCTCTCGTTGAGATAAATGTTGAGATAAATCTCGTTGAACGATGTAAAGATACCCCTCTGTAGCGATGGACTCTAAAGTCTCGATACTTTCGAGTTTGGAGTCAGAAGAAAACGGTATTGTAACCGTTTTCTGTTCTCTCCAATTGGGATTTTCCACAGAAAGCTTTTCTTCTATAAATCTTTGTGCAAACAAATAATAAAAAACATTTTCAGATTTTATCCAATACAAAATAAGCACTGGGAGATGGCAACCCTCATAATATTCCAAATGCTTAGTTCCTATTTGATAAGAAATCATTTTATGAGGGTGTTTTATACTCTCTGTAGCTTTAATCTGCAACCAAAGAACTTTATTTGTTACCTCTTCTCCTTCAACAATTACGACCTCCAGGTCTATGGCGTAATCAGGACTTTTATCCCTAACTACCCACTCTGATGGCAATAGGTTCTTTAAAGCTAAGCGAGATTCGTTTTCAAGTACATGCTCTGGAGGTCTTTTCACATTTATTTCCTCTAATACTACTCCTTTTCTTTGACGTACTTTACTCCTTCGGGCTCTTCGTATGCTGTTCTGATAACGATGGTATTGGAAATCCTGTTAAAGAGACGTAGTTTGCTATTGGGCATCGCCAACCAGCCGATTAGACAATCCAATGGCAGAACAAACGCCTTGCCAAAACTTTCTAATGCGGCAATTCCGAAATCTATCTTCTCCCCTTTCCGATCTGTAACCTTTAGGTTCAATGCCATTTTTCCCACAGATTGGCCCCTATATCCCTCAAACAAAGTCCAATAGGCAAAAAGCAATACCCCGCTAAATCCAAAACTTTCCATGCTAATAGGGTCAAAGTCCCAAGTAAATCCTAAAGAATTTGTAACGATGTTTGAAAAAGCGCTCACCAGCAGTATGTCAATAATCCAAGCCCAGAATCTGCTTCCCCACTTAGCCAAATTTATCGTCTCCATTTTCTCACCTTTTTCTACAAATAATTTAATTTTCACTCTTTTTATTTAAATAATTCCCAAAATCGATTACATGGTTATATGATACTTGTTTTTATAATGTAAACGTATAGTTGCATTGGATAATGATCATGGATTCAGAGATAGAACAAAAGATCAAAGCAATAGAAGATGAAATTTTCAAGACACAGAAGAATAAGGCTACTGAGCACCATATCGGCAAGCTAAAGTCAAAAATTGCAAGACTTAAAGACGAAGCTGAAAAAAGACAAAGCAAAGGCTCTAAAGGCAAAGGGTTTTCGATTAAGAAATCTGGTGATGCTGTCGTAGGAATCGTAGGTTTTCCAAACACTGGCAAAAGCAGTCTTTTAAATCAATTAACTGGGGCTTCTAGTAAAATAGGAGATTATGATTTCACCACATTAGAAGCAATTCCCGGTGTAATGAAATATAAAGGGGCAGATATTCAGTTTTTAGATTTACCAGGTCTTATTACAGGTGCATCTAAAGGTAGAGGTCGAGGAAAGGAGATTTTGTCTGCTATTCGAAATGTTGATTTGTTATTGTTAATGGTTGATGTGCAGTACTTAGGACATCTTGAAATAATCGAGAAAGAATTATATGATGCCGGTTTGCGGTTAAATCAAAATACCCCAGGTGTTTTTACTACAAGAAAAGATAGTGGTGGAATTAAAGTAAATTCTACAACTATCCTTACATATTTAAATGAGGATATCATAAAATCGATTGCCTCCGAGTTTGTGACGAATGCAGACATCATTATACGTGAGGATATATCTGAGGACCAACTAATCGATTCATTCTCTAAAAACAGAGCATATATGCAAGCCATGGTCGTTGTAAATAAAAAAGACCTTGTAACCAAAGAAATTTTGGATGAAAATATAAAAAAAATAAGGGAAAAAGGTCTCGACGTATTAGCCATATCTGCTAAAAATGATGATGGCTTGGATGAACTTAGAGGAGACATCTTTTCTCGACTGAAAATAATTAGGATATATATGAAACCTATTGGAGGAGATGTTGATTATGATAAACCTCTGATATTGAAAGAAGGTGAAACAGTAGAGTATGCTTGTAAAAAGCTTCATCGAGATTTTCGGGAGAAATTCAGATATGCATTGGTGTGGGGTCCTTCTGCAAAGCATGACGGTCAAAAGGCTGGTTTAGAACACAAACTAAAAGATGAGGATGTTTTGACAATAGTAACATGGAAATAAATTTTTCTAAGACGCTTGATGATTCATTTAAAAATAAAAGAAAAAATAAAAGGAAAAAAGAGATTGCTTAGAATCTGAAAATATCCCGCGAATTCCTTGACAATTCGTTATATTTAAGGTGTCTGACTCCTACCTTCTTGACGTTGGGCTTCCAAACCGTGTCAGGTAGCCATGAGGGTTTTTTGCCCGGAGCTCTGACCCTCTCTCTTGAGCCTGTAAACAAATGAAGCCTTTTAGTACCCTTCTCTCTGAGAACTATTCTGGTCTTCCCTCTGGATGCACACTTCAAAGCAGCATCTCGTGGTTGATGCCCACTGAAGGTACCAACCTCTTCTCCATTCTCTATTAAACCAAAGTTTTTTCTTACTCTTTCTGCCATGTTTTACCTCCCAA
>CAYZWV010000037.1:0-12445 GCA_964482255.1 uncultured Methanocellaceae archaeon | reverse complement strand
GTCTTACAGAGTAGTTGTGCGAATTTCTTCCTCGAATCAATGCACGCCTTAAGAAATACTGTTTTGTCATGCGTTCGGATGTCACATTTTCATAAACAGGCGCTTCATTACACCAAACAAACCTATGACCTCTGGATATCATTCGTTGAAAGAAGACGATATCTTCGCCTCCCGATTTTCCGAACTTTGGATCAAATCGGTAAAAATTGCTTCTTAATATTTTTGCTCTTATTAAAATGTTTCCTGTTCTGGTAATCTTCCAACCTAAAGCCATTCCGGTACTATAAGTCGGCCTTTCACAAAGCTTCGATTTCAACAACCAATCCGGGGGTCCATCTATAAAATTCGGATAAACCGGTCCAAGAACCCCATCAGATTCATATTCACAGCAGGTCGTTTGTAAATTAAGAAGCCATGTTCTAGTAGGCCATTCATCATCGTCAATAAAGGCGACAAAATCTCCCTTGGCATTTTCCAGTGCCATGTTTCTAGCGAGAGCTATATTTTGGACAGGTTCATTGAAGTATTCAATGTTTACGGTCGACTTCTTCTTCATTGACTCAACAATGCTTTTTGCAGATTGACAATAATCGTTGTCGACGACTAGAATTGAATAAGTATATCTACCCTTTCGAATTTGGTTTTGCAGCTTACCTAATGCGGATTCAAGAAATCGAGGTCTTTTATAAGTGCATATACAAACAGTTATGTGCGGACAGTTATTATTGGACATCAGCTATTCGACATGTGAAATAACACGATTTTCGATTTTGATATGTAAACCCGATTCAGGTAGCAGCCCCAGAAGCCGACAAACCAACTGATTTGTTACAGCTTATAACTGATAGCAAACTAGACAAGGCCTTGTACATCGTTGCCTGGCCCCAGTGAATCATAGGAGTTTTAATTCTCATCAGAGGTAAAATGCGGTAATAGAAATATCCCTTCTCTCCCTGCATATTTGCGATAGTCCAATTCGCAACTTTTTCAGCCAGCGCCAAAGATTGTACGTCGTAGTCAGCAAAATAGGATAAAGTGTCGATAGCTTGTGCTGCGCATTGAATATCGATTGGATACAACCGATTATGGTAATACTTCGGTCTTCCATCCTTGTAAAAAAAAGAGTTGATATAAAACTTAAAGCCTGCTTCCAGATTTCTGTCAAATTGTCGATCTCCAGTATTCTCGATATAGCATTTTAGACTATCTAGATTATAGCCTGTGTGAAAATTGTCTATCCAATGATATCTTGAATCTTCGCCGTAATACCAAGCACCATTGTTCAGCTGTCTCGAACAGCTGTATCGTATAGCACTTTCAGCTACTTCTCGTATCTGGCGATCGCCATTTAACTTCGAAATTCTTGCTAAAAACGCCGCTCCAAGCATATTTGAATTGTGTATAGATCTTTCTGTAAAGGCGACATAGCTCAAACACGTTCCTGATTCTGTCTCTTCTCTAGGAAGATTCAAGATCCAAGCGCAAATACTTTCAGCAAGCTCCAAGTATTTGCTATCGCTTAGTATTTCGTACGCATCCAGAAAAGCTTGCCCAATAAGACTAGTCCAAACTATTATCGGCTCGAATTTTTTCAGTCGACCTGCACGACTGGCAAAATCGTAGTGGTTCCCCCAGCAGAGATTGGAATATGCAGGCGATTTATTTTCTACCAGCCAGTTAACGCAGTTCTCGATCTTTTTTTCATATTCTGGGTCGCCAGTTACCTTAAACATTTTAAGGTAGCCCCATACCATATACCCTCTACCTTTAGTAGACTCTTTGGGATCGACTCCTACTAATGATCTTATATTGAACGGTGATTGTCTTACCAACTGTTGCAGCAGTCTCTCGAGAAACAAATTGTCAAATGTTGGCCTCCTTAAATAGGAGGATAGCCCATCAAATGGTTCATATCCCCGATAGTCATTGTCTTCGATCCATCTTTCAACTTGCTTTGCGCTATGTATTAGGTTGAATTGTTTCATAGAACTATGGCTTCCCAATAAGGCTTTTTCTTATAAAAAATCTCATCATATTGCTTTTCAGCCGATTTAGCTGTTCATTCCGATGAAAGCGTCTTAGCTCCTTGGGCAACTTCACATCAACTCTCTTTATCATCGCCCAGAAATATCCTAAAAACAACGCGATTCCACCAACTATGAACGGGCGAGACTTTAGTCGGTGAATCGCCCTAATTATCTCCCACAGGGGATGTCCTCCAAGAAAATGGTCTTTCATTCCGTGCTTGAAACATGCAACTACAGCGCTGTTATTCCCTGTCCCAATTTTCCGGTGGTGAAAATAAGTCTTCTCCATAAAAGTTCTAGTCAGCCATCCGTTCATTCTTGCCGTTGTAACAGCGATCCAGTCTATGCCACCTTCCTCAATCGGGAGATATCCACCTAGCTCCTCAAGACAGCCTCGTCTAAAAAGCTGACATGCTCCAGATACATGATTAAAATCGGTATAACTATGATGGTAAGATCTGAATGACTGTTCTACAAAGGGCGCCCCGGCTACGCCAAGGTTAGTATGCATACTAAATTTGCCTAGCAGAAACTCGAAAAAATCTTCGTCAAACGATATGTCTGCATCAATGTTGCCTACAATATCAAATTTCATATTCCTCACTCTTTGGAATCCAGCATTGAAACAGAGAGCCTTCGCTGCAAAATTACGCTCACGATGTTCCGGCAATCGAACAAAATCAATCCAATTATATTCTTTGCAATACCGGAGAACGATCTCGTCTGTCTTATCCGTCGATCCATCACTTAAAATAACCCACTTCTTGGGCGTTACAGTCTGTGATATTACTGACTTGATAGTTTTCTCAATATAAGCTTCTTCGTTATGTGCAGCTGTAATTAGAATATAGGAATAGCTAAAGTCCTGGTTCATTATTAATGAAAACCCATGAAAAAGGGACGGCTATCAAGGATCTTGTCGTATGTTTTGAGCATAGAAGCCATACTGGATCTGGCATACAGGCTTAATAATATCTGGCTAACGCAACATATCGGATAGGAATCTAACATTTCAAGATCTGTGAAAATTCACTCGTTCCTGCGTAGCAGTAATACCTTAGATTCAAAGAATTTCGTTTCCTGTATTGGCGTATAGCGACGGGCGAGATAACGATCCAAATAGTGCCTATTATATATGTCCAAATCTTTCAACATGCCTACGTACTGGTCTTCATAGTACCAAAATTCGTCTGGATTTCCGGCGATTTCATAAATCAATTCTTCAATCTGCGTTTCGCTGTTAATAATGAAATCATTTACCCGATACCTGTCATTCTTCAACAAACCTGGAATTGGGATAAGCTTGTTCACCCCTGAATAGTAATACTTCATTGAAAGGGCTGCTGATGCTGGAAACATAAGAATTGGCTGCCCAGACTGCTCATTATTCATGATGTACCTCGCAACACGCTGGTAATCCCCAGGCTTAGCTGCTATTCTAATTTTATTTATGTAATCAATTGCTCCCGAAAGTACCATCAATATGCTAAGACAAAAAAAAATCAGCAATCTGTAGTTACGCTGAACCACAATTAAAGAGACTGAGTAAAGACTAAACAGCAATGGCACGTATAGAATAAATAGACGTCGAGGCCGAATATAGTCTGGCCCCATAACGCTTGTAAAGGCTACCAGTGTAATTAGCGAAGCTGCAAAACTGATCCAAAATAAAGCAACTTTATCTATTTCCTTACGAGTCTTTTTCAGCAGCGAGATGAATACAAATAGTATCAGGTATACCAATATGTGCCGCGCGGTTCGCGGTAACCATTGGACAGATAGCACGAGATTTCGAACTCGGCCGTAAACAACTTTCGCAAGATGCAATGCCGTCCATCTGCCTTCCGTGCCCATTCTGCTTTCTTTAAACAAATTATATATTCCAATCTGGCTTGGCATAACCCAAACAAGGAGAGGCAAAAATGCGATAACCAAGAATGTAGTGCAGATGCCGTAAATAAGGAGTATCGCCCATCTACGGAGATAAATCAGATAAATCAGGAATCCCGTAAACATGAATGCGAGATAATAATGGGTGTAAATAGAGATTGTGGATATAGCGGTATAAGTAATCACATTATAGAGGCGCCTTCGTTTCTGATGGCATTCCAAGAAAGCAATTCTAAATGAAAGTAGCAGCAATGCTGACAACATAATTGCCAATCCGTAGCTTCTTATCTCAGTCGCCGCCCACATACTAAATGGATTAAAGGCCATACCAATTACTACTGCGATTGCTTCAAAGCTACCGAAAATCTCTATGGCTATCCTCGCTACAATAAGTAAACTGCAAACCACAGACATGACTGAAAACATACGAGCAAAGAAAATGGAATCATTAATAGCTCGCCATGCTGCTAGAGACACAAAATACAGCGGTGCCTGAAGCTCAACATCCAAAGCTCGCTTAAAAGCATTTACCACACCACCGCTGGTTGACTCCAATGTGAAAGTCTCATCAAACCATATGTTCAAACTCAAAGAGAGATACAAATTCAAGATCACAAAAATGAGTATGACCACTATCAACACAAATATTTCAATTCGGGAAAATCCCTTATTAGAAATGGATAGCGATGCTTCCGACATATCAGACAAAAGTCCCATATTTTACTAATATCAAGCTAGCCTGCTTTTGCTACACCCATCTATGAATTTCTAAGAATGTCCACAATTTTTTTGCTAGCTTGTCCATCCCCGTAGGGATTAGCACTATGTGCTCGCTTGGAATATTCTAGCGAATCATCAAGCAACAATCCACTTTCTCTACAAATACCATCGATATTGGTTCCAACGAGCCGAGCTATTCCTGCATTTATTGCTTCAGGTCTCTCCGTAACGTTTCGCATTACTAGGACAGGTTTACCTAGCGCCGTAGCTTCTTCCTGCACGCCTCCGGAATCAGTTAGAATAAAGTAGGCCTTATCCATTAGCCATACAAACGCCTCATAATCTAGTGGTTCTATCAACAATATTCGAGGATGCTTTCCAAGCAAAGAAGTTACGGGACTTCTAACTTTCGGATTTAGGTGCAGAGGATAAACAAATCCAACATTCTCATACTCATTTGCGATATTCAATATTGCCTTGCATATCCTAACAAATGGCTCCCCAAAAGATTCTCGGCGATGACCAGTAACTAAAATACACTGATATCGAGAAAGAAAATCCGAAAGGCTAACGGGCAATTTGGGTTCTATATTACGTATTTTTTGACGCATCCACATTAGTGCATCAATAACCGTATTCCCTGTTACGAATATTCGGCTCAATTCAATACCGTCACGTATCAAATTGTCCCGCGCTAATCTCGTAGGCGCGAAACACCACCTTGAAATAACATCTGTTAGTCGACGGTTCATTTCCTCCGGCCAGGGTGCATACAGATCATAAGTCCGAAGGCCAGCTTCAATATGGCCTACAGAGATATTTTCATAAAACGCAGCTAAAGCTGCAGACAAAACTGTCGTTGTATCCCCTTGTACAAGGGCAATATTAGGCCTGCAATCACGTAAGATACCTGCAATGCCCTCCAGCAACCTGGAGGTAAGACCGGTTAGGTCCTGATTAGGACGAATTACCTTCAATTTCCTATCAGGAATAAGATCAAACGATACAAGCTGTTGTTCGAGCATTTCATCGTGTTGCCCTGTCGATACCAGCAAGCATTCAAGCTCAGGATATTTCTTTAGTTCGGCAACAACAGGTGCAATCTTAATCACTTCAGGGCGTGTACCCGCAAATACTATTACCTTAATGTTTGCCCCCTTCTCATTGCGGTTTTTTATCGTTGCTCAAGTGAGGATATCGCATTTTCATAAGTGCTAATAAAATTATCAGCTATAATCGACCACGCAAATCTATTTTCAACAACACTTCGAGCTTTTTTACCTAGTTGCTTTCGCATAGAAGCATTTAGAATTAGAGCCCTAAGATTTTTCATGAGACCAATATGGTCATTTGGCTTGCACAAAAGCCCAGTAATCATATGGTCCAAAATTTCTGGAATACCGCCTACATCTGTTCCAACAATTGGTATTCCACTTGCCATCGCCTCCAATCCTGAAATACTGGTAGCTTCAATTAACGAAGGAAGAACCGATATGTCCGCGATTCGATACAAGTGGGGCATTTCTTCATGCGGAACAGCTCCGAGAAGGTAGCAAGTGACCTTTCGGGATACTCTTTTAATACGCTCCTCGATTTCTTTCTCATAAGAATTGCTACTATCTTGATTATTTCCTGCAAATATAAACACACACTTAGATACTATTGTTTTCGGTAACGCCTCTAGAGAGTCAAGATAGACATGTAAACCATTTTTATATACAAATCGTCTTGCACATAGAACTACGCATTGATTCTCAGAAAACTTTAGGGTCAGGCTACCCAACTGTAAGCGTCGATCAAACCGCTGCGCACTAGTATGAAACTTGTCAACATCCACTCCATTAGGAATGTAGCTTATCCTGTCTGCTGGAAAATCCAACATGAGCGATTTATGGCAAAGCTCGCGACTCGGAGCAGTAATCCAAGTAAAATCCGAAATTATCCTATTTAGTTCTTGCCTGATACTTTTAGCTTCGATCTCTTTTAAGAACATAGAGCTATGGTTTGTCCAAATTACCGGAAAACTCGAGATCTTTCGAAATTTTAGCGGGGGATAGTCGTGAAGATGCAGAACTGCTTTTTCTTTTCCTTTTTTAATTCGTCGTAGATGAAATCTAATTCTACGCATCCAATAGTGATCGTAGTACCTTCGCAAAAAGTACCTAAATCCGAAATTGATAATCTCAACACCATCGACATATTTAACTTTTTCAGTGACAAAACGTCTTCTCTGCCTCATCATTTCAACACCAGTGAGCACCGTTACCTTATGACCAATCTTCGTGAGCGCTCTTGATAATTCCCAAACATGTGTTGCCATCCCACCAATGTTTGGTGGGAAATCATTAGTTATTTGAACAATCTGCACTTACGGAATCTCCCCAATTAGCCACTTATTTTCGTAATGTGAAGTCCGCAATTAACCTTCTTTGGAATCCTGATCAAATGCAAATACGCGAAGCGCGCTGGTCAGTATTTTTTGTGAATTTACGTATGCTCAGATTTTGCTATCGCGTTGATCACCGTCTTTCAGTAGTCTCAAGATATGTATAGTATCAAGAACCTCTTGCCGAGCTCTCCGCCAAAAAAGAAGTATTATAGAACAGCAGACCAATGCGCTAATAACCGAGCCTAATACAACCAAGATTGATTCACAGATAACAAATCGACGAAATAGCTCGGCTACACAATATACGACAAGACTGATTATCAAAGGACGATAAATAGCCTCAAGCCACCCTTTTATGTTAATCGGCGAGAATCGAAAGGACCACCATAAAGCCGGAAAGGCCAACACTGTTAAATTGCAGATCATATATGAGAAAGCAATCCCGTATGCTCCCCACGGTAACCCGATGATGAAAGAGATAACTGTTATCGGCGCGGCAAATAGCGCCCAACGTAGCTGCCTATCGGTTTGCCCAAGCGAAACAAATACCCATCCGACGGGATTGACAACGGGCTGCAAGAGTGCTGCAAAAGCGAGAACTTTGAATATGGCAGCCGCACCTATCCAGCGATTGCCTAATACAATCTCTATTACCTCCTCAGACAAAGCAGCCAACATCGCTATTGTTGGCATTGTTACAAATGCTATCGCTCTTAACGCTCGATAATAATAACGTTGGTAATTAACCGGATCATCTTGCAGACGACTTAGGGCTGGAATTGCGACTGCAGCAATAGGCGCAGTTACTTGTCGGATTGGAAGCATCAATAGTCCGTACGCTTTGGCGTACAATCCAAGCTGCACAGACCCCCAAAATCTACCTATTAGCAAGTTATCCGCATTTCTGGCAAAATAGTTAAGTAGATTGAAACCTGTCAGATTTCCGCCAAACGACAACATAGAACGGACGCCTGATCGCCAAACTGGTTTACCAGGACGCCATTTACAAGCCACCCAAACTGCAAGCATATTCGTAAGCGATTCCACTAATTGCTTAATAACTAGCGCCCAATAACCCATCCCATATAAAGCTGATACAATAGCAGCAAGAATCCCGATGGATATCGAAATAATCTGAGTTAAAGCCAAGGATCCGAAACGCATTTGTCTCCTTAGCAACGCCTGATGCTGAATAGTAAGCCCGCTGAAAACAAATGTACTTGCAAGGGAGACCGTAATCCATGTTAGACGTGCTTGATTATAGAACAGTGCAATTACAGGTGCCAATGCCGTGACTAACAGCATTATTGCAAGGCTTAGCGACAAGTTAATCCAGAATAGTGTACTAACTTGAGCATGATTGATATTTTCTTTTTGGACTGTCGCCATAGAAAGACCCATATCTTTGAAGATTGTTATGAATCGCGTGACAGCTGTTACCATCGCAATTAGGCCAAAGTCCTCTGGTACTAGCAGGCGAGCTAAAACGACAGTCGACAAAAATCCTAGAAAGAAAGTGATACCCTGTGTGGTGAAAGTCACAAGCCCGCCCCGAACGGAGCGGCTCTTCAAATTCGCCTTAGAATACTCGGAGCTAAAGATTTCTTTATCGGATACTAGGTCATTCATCGATAAGCGAATCAATTCTTGTGATAATCATCTTATTCGATTCTTAATAGCTAGCTGCATGCAAATGCAATAATAAAACGCCTGATCATTGAGAAATAACATGTGGTGTTGCGCTTAGCAAATGCTACTTACAATAAGCATTCAATTCGATAAAAGATCGATTATAGTGATGATAGTGGTGATGAACACCATTCCGGTTGTGATTACCGGAAAATATCTGTTGAAGTGATAGATGAAGTCATTCATCTCTACAAAGATTCTGTCGTTCGGCTGGATGAAGTCGTTTTTACCGCGTGGGTTTCCTCTGGCGTCGGTGATCTCGACTTTGCTGTCAGTATTTTTCTCAGTGTCGATTCCCCCGGCCATATCGATGTAATAGGTATAGCGTTTTCCTGGCGTATAAGAGACTGGCCCTGGATCGATAACAGCGCCGGTGACCGACACAAATGATTCTGCGACAATCACCATATCCTCAGGATTTAGAGAATCGTTCAAAACACGCTTATTACCGTTTTTATCAAATATTGATATATTGTCTGAATCGATTCCAGAGGGAATGCCGCCTGCCAAACCTACATAGTAGTCGTATCTCCTCTCAGGAGAGTATGGGAAGTTGCCAGGGCTTTCCACGGCGCCGACAACTGTGACAAAGTACCGATATCGAGGAATAACGATCCTGTCAAAAGGTTTCAAAACAATATCATCGCCAGCTTGATACCTGTAGTATAGCTTCTCCAGATCAACCGGTATCGGTTCAGTTCTATCTTCTCTAATGATATATGAGTTCTTCAGGTCCGCGAGAGGAGAGATCAATTCTCCAAGTGATGAAATTGCATCGTAGAGAGTATCTCCTGATCTAAACGGATGAGCGATACGAGAGAACTCCTCAGTGACGGCTCCTTTGATCTCGCTCATTCCTGTCTCCAATCCTGACTGATCGGAGATTAGCGCACCTTCAAAAAAAACAACCGGCAAATTCGCCAATTTCGAGGGAACGATGATGGTATCGTTATCCTCCAGCGAGACTTGGTCAGGTTTTCCAACTATAAGGCAGACCGTAAATGATTGAGGTTTATCTCCGGAGTTCCTCTCGACTTTAATACGCGACCTGTCGGCTAGTTCAGTAAGTCCGCCGCCGTAGGATTCTAGCACGCTTAGTAAGTTGTCACGTGGCAGGATCTGGTATACGCCAGCATGGAACACTGCTCCAGTTATTTCGATTTGTCTTCCTCGTCTTTGCAGCAGTATCGTATCACCGGGTCTTACGAAAGGATTCTCTTCCAAAAATCCCAGTTGAACTGCTTTATATATATCGTAGGTCCTCCGTACTCCGGCCTTTGAAATAATCATGACATTGCGGATGGATGAATAAGGAGAAAGCCGATCCGCAATCACCTCGCTCAAACGAGTCAAGCCCCATGCACTGACAAACTGCGATCCAGCGACTTCGCCCTTGATAAGCACCTGAAACATACCAACTGATTTTATCACTGTAAACGGAACGCTATTTGGATAAGCCTTAGAAATAGTTTCTTCGATCTTCCGTTTGAGCTCCGGAAAGGTCATACCCTCTACATCCAACTTACCAAAAATGTTGAGATCCAAAGTGTAATCGCTTTCGATCATCACATCTTCGGATACCTCCTTGCCGGCATACCTATACGCTAAGCTATAAACATCACCAGGTGTAGCAGGATAATCGGTGTTCGATTTAGCCAACGACAGACGGTTCTCGATATCCTGTTCTTCTCTAGGAACACGAACGCGTACAACATCGGATTCATCATTTTGTGCAACCGCTAATAGTGGAAATAATAACAACAGGAGAAACAAAATCAGAATCGACTTAATCATTCGCTGCGACCCAAGAGATTCTTCAATATGTTTGGCTTCTTTCGAAGCTTTTTAAAATAGCTAATAATAAACACCAGCAAAACGCTACTAAAAAAAGAAATGAACACAGCGTATGTACATAATTTTACTCTGCTTGGTCCGGCTTTCCTGTCCGGAATCTCTGCAGGTTCGAGAACTTGGAATATCGGCTCACTCTCCACGTAGAGTTTTGCGATCTCGTACTGTTGAGATAACGCCTCGTATATTTTCCTCTGAATTGAGAGGGCTGTCGAAATGTGGTTGAACTCGAGGGCTATTTCCGGAAGCTTGCTTTTAGCAGGAATAGCGGAACTGCCGGAATCGGAAAAACCCGTTTCTATGGCATTTATCTGGTCAACAAGATTCTCTCTCTCAGATTTTAATCTCGCCAGTACAGGATCCTCGATCCTAGAGAAATCCGAGTAGTTTTTTATCTCTATTTCCTTTAGCATAAGCTTTGACCGAAGATCACCCAGAATCTGTGACTGCGAGCGTGCCAGCTCATCTACAGTCATCACGCCATGCTTTTCCTGAAACTCCCGTACCTTTGTCTCCAGTCGAGATATCTCTGCCGAGACATCTGTCAGTTTTTCTTCCAGCAGTTTCTTCTGCTTTAATCGGCTTGTCCCGCCTCTAGTAGAAAACCATTCATCCAAAAGCTCGACCATACGTACGACGACGTCTCGAGCAAAAATCGGATCGATACTTTGGTAGCTTATGGTGAGAGCTCTGGTGTCTCTCTCATACGTGAACTCAGCTTGGTTCAATATCGCTTCTCTCGAAGATGATCTTATGCTCTTGGTAATTCCGTATTTCTCGACAATATCAAACTCATCTACTAGCGTGTCAAGAATTGCGCCACTCTGCAAAATTTTGATAGCCAAACTCGCGTAATCAAAGCCTCGAGATGATCCTCCGAATCCTTCAGGGGGCGTGATACCTAGCGAGCTGATCGCGGAGGTCAGGCTGCTGGCTTCTTCCTGTTGCATGATAAGCACCGAGGAAGCAACGTATACGTTGGGCAGGGGACTTTCCTCAGAGGGCAGGGCCAGGCTGATGAGGGAATAAAGAACAGCGAAGACCGCTGCTAGAAATACTCCAATAATAATAAGCCATCGATAAGAAATTAGAATGGCTAAATATTGAACAATGATCTCAGCGAATGAACGTTCCTGGCTAGCAGTTTCCGATTTTTGCTCGCTCGACATATATGTTTATAGCCTTTCGGTTACTAATTGCCTTTCGGTCGCCCTGGTATAACCGGAACCTAACTATACTTTCTCCTCTGCAAACTGTACAGCGCACCAGCCGATTTCATGCTAAGCCGACACCAGCTTGACTTTTCCGCCGCCGTCTTTCAGCGAGTGAGTCGCCTCTTCGAGGATACGGACCACCTTCATCCCCTCTTCTCCGCTGGACTCTGATTTTTTGCCGGACAAAACGCAGTCTACAAAATGCTGGCACTCGACTCGAAGCGGCTCGACCTGCTTTATATAAGGTGTGTGGATATCTCCGTAGTGATAAGAGTAGTGAAACTCCGCAAAGGTGTCATAGTGAGGAGGAACCTCCACCCTCTTGTCGAATACCTTTATCTTTTCGAGTGGCTCCGTATCGTCGAAGAGGATCATCTTCTTGGTGCCGACAATAGTCATCTCCCGAACCTTCCGCGGATCGATCCAGCTGCTTTGAATCACGGCGAAACTTCCATTGGGAAAATTTAGGGTCATACTTGTGACATCCTCTATTCCTTCGGAAAGATGCGCCTTGCCCTGGCAGTTGATCGAAACAGGTTCCTCCTCGAGCAGATAGAGAATAATCGAGATATCGTGGGGAGCCAGATCCCAGGCGACATTTCTATCGTTTCGAAAAAGCCCGAGATTGAGACGTCGAGAGCTGATGTACATGACTTCGCCGATAT